>CAYXFW010000287.1:0-4594 GCA_964464305.1 uncultured Verrucomicrobiota bacterium | reverse complement strand
AGCCTGGCCATTTCTTGAGGGTGTTGGGCGGGTGAAGGCCAGGTGACGATTAGGCTGGCCGACCTCCCGGCTTCGGTGGTAGCCTCCCACTCATGAGCATCAGGAAACTGTACTCGCCGCTGCGGTACCCGGGCGGGAAGGGCAAGCTCGCCAAGTACATCAAGGCGGTCTTCGAGCGCAACGATCTTCTCGATGGCCACTATGTCGAGCCCTACGCCGGAGGGGCCAGCTTGGCGGTCGAACTGCTCTGCACCGGGTACGCGATGCAGGTGCACATCAATGATGTTGACCCGGGCGTCTACGCGTTCTGGCGCGCAGTCCTTCAGCACCCGGAGGAGCTCTGCAGGTTCATCCATGACACGCCGGTGACGTTGCGGGAATGGAAACGGCAGCGTGACATTCAGCGCGCCCTTCGGGCTCAGTCGTTCTCTCTCGACCTCGCTTTCAGCACGTTCTTTCTCAACCGTACCAACCGCTCCGGCATCATCAACGGTGGGGTCATCGGTGGCTTGAAGCAGGACGCCAAGGACAAAGTCGACGCGCGTTTCAACCGCGCGGACCTCATCTTGCGTGTCCAGAAGATCGCGCGGCTGTCCTCGCGGATCCACCTGACCTGCATGGACGCGTGCGACCTTCTCTCCAGCCTTTGCCCAAGTCTCCCGGCGAAGTCGCTCGTCTACCTCGACCCGCCGTACTTCGTGAAGGGCGGGGACCTCTATCGGAACTACTACCGCTTTGCCGATCATGCGAAGGTGGCCGAAGTTGTTCGGCGGCTGTCCGTTCCGTGGATCGTAAGCTACGACGACGTGCCCGAGATTCGTAAGCTGTACAAGGGGTTCCGGTCGCGCGGCTACGGGCTTCACTACAGCGCGGCGGGAACAGCCACCGGTGCTGAGCGCATGTTCTTTTCGGAATGCCTGAGGCCGCCGTACGGTATTGGGCGATATCTTACCGCGGCGTGATGGCGCAGCCGCCCGTTTCACAACCCCCACCTTAGCCTGACCTGCGGGGGGTGGCGGGGCAGGATGCGCGCCTGACATGCGGGCACTGTCCCGCGCAACCCGGAGCGCCGGCGGGATTCAACCCCGCCGGCGTCTTCGTTTTGCCGGGTTACCTCCGGCCTCGCCCCCCAGCCCTCGCCCTCGTTTCAGAACGCGCAGAGTTCGTCGGCGTGAGCGCGGCGCGGGGCTACCGTCGCGCGCATGAATCCAAACGCCGACGCGGCGACGGTCCAGCAGGCTCTCCAGGTCTTCTATGTCATCGGCGGGGTCATGGCGCTGCTTGGCGTCGTGAAGGCCGTCCTGGACATCGCGGCGTTCTTCCGCCGACAGCCGCCGATCGAGCAGACGATCGCGGCGATCTCGAAGCAGTTCAACGACGCGCTGAACGAGCGCGTCCACATCCGCGACTTCCAGGCGTGCGACGCGCGCCACGGCCAGCAGATCCGGGACGCGGAGTTCCGCCACACGGCGGCGATCGCTGAGGCCGAGGCCCGCCACGCGGCGGCGATCGAGGCGATGGAGTCGCGAATCGACAAGCGGATCGAGGGCTTGCACGGCAGCCTGGTCGAACTCCGCCGGACCAGCATCCAAGCAACCTTGGACGTCATGAAGGACCTCGGCTACGTCGCCGGGGCGAAGGCCGACAAGGACGACGGGCGCAGGGCCGGGGGCTGAAGGCTGAAGAATGAAGAGCGGAGAGCAGAGAGCGGAGAGCGTGGCGCGGATGGCGGAGCGGCGCCGGATCGTCGCCTCGTTCAAGGTCTTCGGCGTGCCGCGGGAGGAGCAGGCGGAGATCCTGGAGGCGATCGACTCGCCGGCGTGGGATTGGTTCCGGGACTGCGACGGATGCACCTGCGTCTCGGAATCGTACTGGCCGACGAAGTTCTTCCCGCCGTGCCTGCGCCATGACTTCGATTGGTTCGTCGGCCACTCGGTGTGGGAGAGCAACCGCCGCTTCTACCGCCTCTCGCGCCGCTACCGGATGACCCGGCTGCGTGCGGGCTGGCGCTTCGTGGGCGTGACGCTGGGCTGGTACGGCTTTTTCAAGTGGCGGCGGATGTGGCGCCGCCGCCGCGGCGCGGAGGTCGGAGGTCAGAAGTCGGAGGTCGGAGGCCGCACGTGCGCGGGCTGCGGGCGGGGGATCGACCCGAACGAGTTTCCGGGAGTGAACGAGGCCGGGCAGTGGCTCTGCACGGCGTGTGAAGAAAAGCAGGCGGAGGAGCGGGTGCGCGAAGAGCGCGGAGGAGAACAGGTATGAAGAGCGAGATCCGAGGTCCGAGGTCCGTGGTCCGAAGCATCATCTTGGCGGTCTTCGCGGCCTTCGCGTTGAACGTCGGGGCGGCGGAGCGGCCGATCGTGCAACCGGATTGCAGGGTGTCCGCAAACGGCGCGCGGAGCTTCGGCGTGAAGGTGGACCTTCTCTCCTTGGCCCAGGCGAAGCGGCCGACGAAGCAGGTCTATGTCGAGGAGGCCGTGGCGCTGTGGCGCCCGGCGCCGGGGCAGATGGTGGCGGCGAACGAGGCGGCGGGCACGGTCGCGGACGTGAACGCGGCGGTGTCGGTGAAGGAGACGGCGCAGCCGAAGTCCTGGCGGGAGATTGCCGTGGGGCATATCGCGAACAACGCCGGGAGGTACATCGGGGGCGCCGTGCTGGTAGCGGTCGGCGCCGGCGGCTATGCGCTGTACGAGGCGAACAAGGGCGGCGGCACGCCGAAGACGACCATCAGCATCCCGCCCACGGATGCCCGGCAGTCGCCGCCGGTCAGCGTGACGGCGGGGGACAACTCCCCGGTCAACGTCTCGGTGGTTATCACCGCCATGCCGCCGGAGTGAGGAACATGAAGAACGAGATCCGAGGTCCGAGGTCCGAGGTCGGAAACGGAGCGGCCTCACGC
This sequence comes from uncultured Verrucomicrobiota bacterium, assembly GCA_964464305.1. Lineage (GTDB taxonomy): Bacteria > Verrucomicrobiota > Kiritimatiellia > PWTM01 > PWTM01 > VGWF01. Next base: position 1,698 of record CAYXFW010000287.1, on the reverse strand, counting down.
AAAGGCGCGAAGGCGCAAAGGGTCGGCTTGGCGGCTTCGCGGCTTGGCGTGAGCCTTCTTCTCTGCGGCCTCTTCGCCGCCGGCTGCAGCAGCATGTTCCAATCGCGCGAGCGGATCGGGGACACGCACGGCTACAGCAAGGGGCAGTGCGAGGCGTGGCTGGCGGAGGCGGAGAAGCGGCTGGGCCTGAAGTACGCCGGGGACGGGATCGCGGTCTACGTACACCAGGGGACGAAGCGGTCGGCCTCGGGCGCGTGGTGCGATGCGAACGGCCGGGGGGCGTGGACGGAGGGCGGGTCGGAGCGGCAGTACGTGCACCTCGTGGTCGACCCGGCCACAGGGCAGGAGACCGGCGAGGAGGGCGTGCACGAGATGGCGCACCCTGTGCTCTGGTCGCACGGCGTGAGCGGACACCCGGCGAAGTACGCGCATCTGTTTCTGAACTGGCGGTGAGGCCGTGCGCTTTGCCGGCGCCATCGCCGACGTCGATCTCTCGATCGAGATCCTGAAGGCGAACCGGAGGGCGGTGCTGGAGGGGCGGCAGGAGGGCGACGCGGAGGCGATGCGGGCGGAGATCGAGGCGCGGGCGGAAGCGGTGAGGATCTTGCGGGCGGCCGGAGGCGAACACCCTTCTACGCCAAGGCTTCGAAGGGCAAGCAGAGACGCAAAGGTCGCAGAGGAAGGCGGAGCAGCACGATGAACAACCAGCAGAAGGACGACTTGCGGCATGCGGCGTTGCAGTTCCTCTATGAGAGGAGCCTGCTGGCGTTCGCCCCGGAGGCGGTGGCGCGGCTGACGTATCGCCGGGGCATGGTGGACTTCGAGCCGACGCTGGACGACGCGCGGGCGGCGCTGGAGCTTCTCCGCGGCCTCGGCCTGGTGGAGGCAATCCGCGATCCCCTGGGCAGCGCGGTGTCCTACAAGATCACTGCGGCCGGGACCCTCGCGGTCGAGCGGGGGGAGGCGTGACATGTCGCAATGCACTCGTTCATGTTCACCGTCTCCGCATAGGAAGTCCAAAACCACGGAGGGCAGATACCGGCGGTGTCGTGGGCACACCGCTCAAGCCAACGGCTTTGGCGCCTGGATCTGCCGGCTTCGAATCCTCGATTCCCTGTGCGACCATTGCGGGAAGAACGAATAGGAACTGACCGAGTGCCTTGGCAAACTCTATGCTGCGCTCGGCGTCCAATGTGCTGGGCAGTTCCGCATCCACATCAGCGTGGCGGGGTTCGTTCGCTCCGAGGCGGACCTGATGCGCCCACTCCGCCATCCCGCCGGTGATCAAGTTGTCTGAAGCCGCCTTCTCGATGCGGGAATAGAGAGACCCGTCTGTATGGCCTTTCTCCTTGAGCATGGCGTCGACCGCGCTCGCAGCCAGCATCACCGCACCGGCCGGGGCGTTCAGGCTCTGCACGGCCTGCGAGAGAAAGGACTTCGCTTTGGGCGGAAGTTCGTCGGCGACGGACTCAGCTGCGGGAAACACCTCCCGAACGATAGTCTCCCCCTTGGGCGCCCATGCGGTCACTACGCCTCCGCAACGTGAACATTGGTACGCGCACCAATGCCGGGGGTTGCGCCCTTCGCTGTCAGCGGTTTCAAAATCGGAGGCCAACGCAAGCCTCGGCGTATCCACGTGGCAGAAGGGGCACTCGTTCAGGCGGAGCTCATTACCTAATGTAAACGACATCATCCTTC
>CAYXFW010000286.1:0-4600 GCA_964464305.1 uncultured Verrucomicrobiota bacterium | reverse complement strand
GGGAGGAGCTGCCATCGCGCGCCGCCCTATTCCAGCAACCCCGTGGCGGAATAGCTGACCTCCGCCGACATGTCGATCCGCACGCCCTCGCCGCGCGGTCTGCGGCTGGCCTGCATCTCGCGCACGATGCCCGACAGATCCTTCACCCGCTGCTCCAGCTTCTCCCGCGGCAGGAGGACCTCCTCGCCCCGGGCGAGACGAAGCAACAGCGATTCGGAATCCTCGCGATGCACCTCGCGAATGGACACGTACTGGAACAGGCGCGTGCGGTCGCACAGGTCGAGCAGTTCGAGCGCGTCCCCGATCTCCTCGCCCGACAGCCGGATGCCCGGGCGGAGCCCCGGGGCGGCGAAACCCGTCAGCAGCGGCAGCACGGCCGACGCCGACCCGGGGCCGAGCACCCATCCCTCGCGATCGAGCGCAAGCTGGAGGCCGGTGCCCGGCATCATGATCCGGGCCAGGGGCGTGCGCTCCACCACGCGGACACTAAGCGCATCGGGCAGCGTGCGGTTCACCTGAACGGCCTTGACCAGCGGCACGGCGACAAGATCGTCGCGCACGCGGCCCACGTCGACCGCAAACAGATTGTCCCCCTGCGCCACACCCGCGTACTGGCGCAACAGATCGGGCGTCAGGCGGCCGTCGGACGACACATCCAGCCGCCGGATCGTGAAGAGGGAGTTCTCCGAGAACAGCGTCCGCACCGCCTGCTGCATCCCCACCGTCGCCAGCCAGCCCGCCATGCCCAGCACGGCCACGACGAGGAAGATCGCTCCGGCCCGGTGCATCCGCTCGGCACGCTGCTCCGACGCCCGGGCGCTGACGTTCAGCATGGACGTCCGCACACTCCGGCGCCGCCGATTGCCGCGCCACCAGCCGCCACCCCCGCTCCACATCCCGTCGGAACGCATCCCCAGTCTCCCCGGCGTTGTCCGACGCCGATGATGAAACCCTAGCACGCGGCGAGCGCCAGATTCAAGATGCGATCGCAGAGGTCGGGGAAATCGAGACCCGCCACCGCGGCGGCCTTCGGCAGCAGGCTGGTTTCGGTGAACCCGGGGATGCTGTTGAGCTCGAGAACGTAGAACCCGCCCTCGGGCGTCATTCTCAGATCGACCCGGCCGAGCCCGCGGCCCTTGAGCACCTCGAAGACCCGGCCCGCCAGGGCCTGCACTTCTTCCGTCTCGGCCATCTTCAGCGGCGCCGGGCAGAGATACTCCGTGATCCCGGCCGTGTACTTGGCGCGGTAGTCGTAGCAGCCTCCCGGCGCCCGGATTTCCACCAGCGGAAGCACGCGCTCGCCCACGATGCCAACCGTCAGCTCCCGGCCGGGAATGTAGGTCTCCACGACCGCCTCGCCGTTGTACGAAAGGGCGTCGCGCACGGTCTCGTACCAGTCGTCCGCGTCGAGGACCCGGTGACATCCGACGCTGGACCCCTGCCGGGTCGGCTTCACCACCGCCGGCAGCTCGATCGGACACAGCGGGGTCGGCGCCCGGAGGATCTCCCCGGGCGGAACCGGAATTCCGGCCGCGACCAGCGCCTCGCGTGTCAGGCGCTTGTCGAACGCGATGCGGCACGACTCCGGCCCCGAGCCCGTGTACGGAACTCCGCGCGCCTCGAGCATCGACTGCAATTCGCCGTCCTCGCCGAACTCCCCGTGCAACGCAATGAACACGACGTCCGTCTTCGCCGGGAGCACGAACTCCCGCGACTCGATGTCCACCTCGGTCACCGTATGGCCCTTCGCGCGCAACCCGCGCGCGATCGCCGCCCCCGACCGGAGCGAAACGTCGCGCTCCGTCGTGAACCCGCCCATCAACACCGCCACCTTTTTCGATTTCTTTGTCACAACAAGCTCCCCAAAGTCCGCGCTTGGATAGCAGACCCTGCGCACCAGCGCAAGGCGGAGCGCGCAGACGCCAGGTTTCCCGTGGAGGCGGAGGACTTCCAAGGATTGGAGCCTGCGGTTCCGAAGTCATCCAAGGGTTGGACAGTCGCGCAGCGCACCGATGCCCGGGGCCGTCGTGCCGGCCCGGGGCCGACGGTCACGCCCCCGCGATCATGGCGCGAAGGCGGGCGAGGAGCGACTGGGGCTTGAGGTGCTCGCGAACGCGCACGGCCTCGTCCGAGGCCAGCCGGTCGAGCGTCTCAGCGTTGGCGGAGAGGCGCTCGGTGACAAGCTGGGTCACGCGATCCGGAAGACCCGGGTCGACCGCCAGCAGCGCGCCGAATGCGGCGGCGTCGATCTCGAGCAGCTCGCATTCGTCGATCGCGGCGAGCGTCGCGCTCCGCGGCAGGCCCGTGACGAGGCTCATCTCGCCGACCAGTGCCCCGGCGGCGGACTCGAAGACCGCCGCCTCGGCGACGCCCTCGCGCCGCACCTCGCCGCGCAGGCGGCCGCACATCACGATGAAGCAGGCCTCGCCGGGATCGCCCTGGCGGAACAGGACCTCGCCCGCGCGGTAGCGCAGGCGCCGCGTGCGGCGGAGCATGACCTCGAAGCCCGGCGGATTCCCCTCGCCCACAACCTCGGCGCCGAGAACGCGACGGCCGAAGTCGCTCCGGACGATCGCATCGATTCTCGTCTGCAGGTCCGCCTCGTCGGGCTGCGGCGCCGGACGTCCCGCCAGCGCGGCCCCCGCCCCTCGCAGCCAGTCCGCGTCGAGCGGCATCGGCGGCCGGATGCCCCGGCGGCGAAGCTCGTACCACGCGGCGGCAAAGACGCGTCCGGTGATCGGACGACGATCCTGATACCGGGTGCTCCAGAAGAAGAGCCGGTAGCGCAGACCCCAGTCGTTGACCTCCGCGACATAGGCGGCAGGCGCCGGCGATGCGAGCACATCGGCCACGCCGGCGGCGGCCTTCTGCAGCGCATCCGTGACGTCGCCGGGGGCATGACCGTGCGCGATGGAGAGAAAAACCTCGTGGCGCCGCTTCGGATCGGGCTGCGAGAAGTTCTTCACCGTCGCCCCGGCCACCGTGCTGTTCGGCACGATCACGGTCATGTTGTCCGTGGTCCGCAACCGCGTCTCGCGCCAGTTCGTTGAAAGCACCTCGCCTTCGACGTCGCCCACGCTGATCCAGTCGCCCTCGTGGAACGACCGCACCACGTGGATCGACATCCCGGCCAGCAGGTTGCCGAGCACGCCCTGCAGCGCGAAGCCGACGACCGCGGTCACGATCGCCGTCGAGGCCAGCAACGGCGTGATGTTCCACCCCAGGTGCTCCCGCAGAACCCAGAAGGCCGCGCCCGCGAGGAAGACGGTCCGGAGAATGGCGACCAACAGGGGCGGCACCGGGAACGGGCGGCGGCGAAGCGCGCTGCCGAGACGCAGCCCGCCCTCGCCCACCCCGCCGATCGTCGAAATCGTCCAGAAGATGAACCACGCCTCGACCGGTGTCGCATACGGCTGAAGCAGGCCGGCCAGTTCGCCCCATACCCGCGACAGCAAGGCGACGCCGCCGCTGATCAGCAACACCGCGCCGTTGAGACGAAGCCACGCCATCATCGAACGGGCGCCGGGGGCCGCCACCCGTCGGGCAAAGACGGCACCGACCGCAAGGGACAACGCCGCGAGCGACAGGATCAGGACAAGAGATTCGCCGAGAGGAATCATGGTCATTCCGCGGACCGCAGGACCACCTCGGCGCCCTGCGCCGCGAGCGAGGCCGTGGGCAACTGCCGGCGTACGAGCGCATCGATCCGGTCGAGCGCGGCATCGTCATGGTACTGCAAATGGTGGATCACATGCAGCCGCCGCGCACCGGTGGCCGCGGCCACCTCGACGCCGTCCGCCCATGTGCTGTGGCCCCAGGTGCGGTAGGTCGGATACTGCTCCGGAGTGAAGGAGCCGTCGAAGCACAGGAGCGAGGCCGGGCCGGGCTCGCGACACAGCCGGTGGAGACGCTCGCGTTCGCCGGGCGTCGCCAGGGGCCATTCGACATCCGTCGCGAACACGAGCGAGCCGCCGGTGGCGGGCTCGTCGATCCGGTAGGCCGAACAACCGCCGTCGTGGTGGAGGTCCGTCCAGCGGATCGTCAGCCCGCCGTGGAGGCGCGGGCTCCCGAAGCCGTCGTCCGGCAGCGTCGTCAGCACGATGTTCGAATCCAGCGCGTGCAACTGCAGGGGCCAGAACGGCTGGGCCATCAGGCGCGGAAGAACCTCGTCGATCGTGCGCCCCTCGCGGCGCGGCGCGGCGAACTCGATGTGCCAGTCGGATGCGTAGATTTGCGGCAGCGACGGAAGCCCCATCACATGGTCGAGATGATAGTGCGTCTGCAGCACCAGCAACGACCGCGCAACGCCCTCCGCCAGGCGGCGCCCAAGCGGCCGCGCCCCGGTTCCCAAATCGATGAGCACACGCTCCCCGGCCTCGCCCTCGATCAACACCGAGGTCGTCTCGCCGCCGTACCGCATGAACGCCGGATCGGGAACCGGAAACGACCCGCGGATGCCCCCGTAGATCACCTTCATGATTTCATCATACTTGCGGCGCGGCAAATGTCCCGCCCGAAAGCGGGAGTGAGGCGGTATGGCAGTATGGCGGTGTGGCGGTACGGCGGTGTGGCGGTGTGGAGACTTACGAACGGGGCAAGG
>CAYXFW010000285.1:0-4624 GCA_964464305.1 uncultured Verrucomicrobiota bacterium | reverse complement strand
ATCGGCCGGGAGACGATCTTCGTCCCGTCGAGCGAGAAGAACAGCTCCGGCGATGCCGAGGCGAGAAGGAGGTCCCCGGTGTCGACCCATGCCATATGCCGGCCCCGTTGCGCGTTGGCCATCGCCGCGAACAGGGCGAAGGCGTCTTCCGGCGCGGCGGCGCGAAGCCGGTGCGTCAGGTTCACCTGGTAGGTCTCGCCGCGGGCGATGCAGCCCCGGATGTCCCCGACCGCCGCAGCATGTGCGGCCGGCGTCACCGACGGGCGCCAGTCCAGGTGCGGCGGTGCGGGGGCGCGCGGCGCCCAGCCGGCCGGCAGCCGTTCCGGGGGCGGAAAGATGCCGAACCAGAGCAGGGGTCCGCGCGCGGCCGGGTGCACCGCGAGCACGGGATCGAAAGCCGGCGCCGCATCGTACGCGATGAACCCGGCTGCCCAGGACCCGGCCGCAACCGCCTGGTCGACCGCTGCGAGTGCCGGGAGGACTTCCGGCGCCGTGTCGGCACGCAGAACTCGCGTCGGGCCGGCAAAGCGCAGCCACGCCGCGCCGTCATCGGACTGCATCAGCACGGTCGGTATCTGCGGCGACATGGAGTTCCTGTCTTGAGCGGCCGGCACGCGGGGATCATCGGCGGAGGAACGGCGGGATTCAAGCGCGGCGGACCGGTTCCTCCGGGCGCGGGGTGAAGGACGATCGGGCATTGTGCGCCACAGGCCGCGGGAGGTAGACTGGACCCGCAACGAGGAGAGCATCATGAACGAGCATGTGGATCGGCGGAAGTTCCTGGGGCTGGCCGGCACGGTGGCGGCGATGTCCGCTGCGGGGGCGGCGGCCCAGGCGGCGGGTGGCGGCAAAGGCGTCCGGATTCTGGGCATTGCGTGCAGCCCCCGCCAAGGCATGACGACCGCGAAGGCCGTACAGGCGGTTCTCGATGCCGCGAAGTCGGTCGATCCCCGGATCGAGATCGAGCTGATCGACCTCGGCGGGCTCAAGGTGGCCGGGAATGCGAAGCCGCAGCCGGACGACGATTTCACGCCACTCCTGTCGAAGCTTCAGGATCCGGCAGTCGGCGCGTTGGTCGTGGGCTCGCCGTGCTACTACCGCGGTCCGAGTTCTCTCTGCCGTGCCTTCATCGAGCGGTGCTCGCCTCTCCGCGATCCGAAGATGATGCTCGCCGGAAAGCTGCTCGGCACGGTGGCCGTGGGCGGCACGCGCAACGGCGGCCACGAACTTGTGATCGCCTCGATCCAGGCCGCGATGCTGTGTTTCGGCATGATTCCGGTGGGCGGCCTGTCTCCGGCGACACCCGGCGCCACCTTGCTGTCGGTCAAGGACGATATCTCTGCGGATGCGGTCGGTCTCGACACGGCGCGGAAGCTCGGCGCCCGCGTCGCGGAACTGGCCCTCCGGGGGGCCTGAAAAGGGTCTGATCCGTGCAATCCATCGAACACGGACGAAGCGCAGTGGTTGCGTTCCTCCTGGCGGGGATCGCCTGCCTTGTCGCCCTGGCGGGGGACAGTCCTGCAGACGAAGGAAAGGGTCTCCGGTTCGAGATCTCCGGCGCGGAGTTCAGGTTCGACACCGGGGTTCTGCGCGGCGTGCTGAGGGGCGGAGGGAAGGCAACCGGGCTGACCGAACTGGTCGACTGCGCTTCGGGAGCGAAGATCGCGGGGCCTCACGGCATCTTCGGATTCTACCGGTTGTTCGATGCAGAGACGCGCTACACCGACGGCTGGAGCCGGACCGGAAGCGTCGCACGCCTGCTGCCGGACGGTGCGGTGGAGGCGACATGGCCGGCAGATGAAGGACATCCGTTCGACCTGCGCGCGGTCTACCGCTGGCGGACGCCGGGGGCGCTCGATCTCGAGACGACCGTGACGGCGCGGCGGAATCTGCGGGCGTTCGAGTTGTTCCTGGCCTCCTATGTCGACGGGTTCCCCGAGTCGCGCGTCTATGCGAAGACGGATGGGGGGCCGGCATTCGTCGCGGCGGACGCGGCGGCCGGCGCCTGGCAGGCTTTCCCGCGCGACGACGCGGCCGCGGCCATCGTGCGCGATGGGCGATGGACGCGACCTCCGCATCCGGTGGAGTGGACGATGCGCCCGGCATGGGTCGCTCCGCTGGGCATGCGCCGCGATGCCACAACGGGCCTTGCGGTGCTTGTCATGGCGCGCCCGCAGGACTGTTTCGCGGTCCTGACGCCGCACGGCGCGGAGAACCATCGTTCCCTGTACCTGTCCCTCTTCGGCCGCGATCTCCGCCCCGGGGAATCCGCGACCGCCCGCAGCCGGCTCGTGGTTACACGCGGCCGTACCGACGCCGAAGCCGTGTCGGAATTTGAGACATTCGTCCGTCCGTAAGCCCGTCCCTTCAGGATGAGGCGGAAGGGACGGTTTCCTGCGCATTGGAGGGCCGAGCTGCTGCGAGGCCGGAAGCAAGCGCTCCGAAGCACAGAGCTGCGGGCTCGCGGTAGCTCGCCCCTCCAGGACGGGGGCGGGGTCAGGTCTTCAGTCCCTTGAGGTCCGCCTCGACGCGCTTGTCGGACTTGACGAACTTCTCCCAATAGACGAGTTCGCCGGAGTAGGCGGCCTCGCGGCCGAAGATCGTCAGGAGGTTGCTGCGGACGCTCGGTTCCACCGTGGGGTTCGCCACGTCGCCCGCGGCGATGCAGCGGCGGAATTCTGCGATGTTGGCCACCGCGCCGTCCTTGTAGATGCCCGGCGACGAGCCGCCCCGGTAAAAGTTCTTGCCGCGGATCATCACGGTTCCGCCGTAGGCTGTTTCCAGCACTCCCTGGTCGCCGAACGCCCGCACCACGATGCCGTCGGGCTTGGTGCCGTGGCCTTCGAACTGCCGGGAGCTGAACGTGACGCCGACCTGTTCGGGATAGAGCAGGTGCAGCGTGAAGTAGTCGTTGCAGTTGCCGACATCGACGCGGACCTTACGGCCGCAGGTGCCGAATGCGTGGACCGGCACGCCGTTCATGATCCAACTGAGCACATCGAGGGTGTGGATGTTCTGCTCGGTGATGATGTCGCCCGACAGGGTCTTGTCGAAGACCCAGTTGCGAAGCCGGGACTCGGCGGAGGCGTCGACGTCCCCCTGGGGGTTGAGCCGCCCGCAATGATAGTACGATTCGGCGAAGGCAATCTTGCCGATGGCGCCTTCGTGGACGCGCTTCAGTGCCTCACGATAGAAGGGATCGGCGCGCGACTGGAAGTCGACGAGGAAGCACCGCTTCCTGGAAGCGGCGATCCGCGAGGATTCGGCGATGCTGTGGCAGCCGGGCGCGTCGACGGCGACCGGTTTGGCGAGATAGACGTGGATGCTCGCATCGACCGCAGCGCGCGCATGCTCCGGGTGGAAGTAGGGCGGGGTGATGATGGCCACGGCGTCGGGCTTGGTGTCGAGCACGCGCTTGTAGCCGTCGAGACCTGTGTAACGGCGGTCGGCCGGCACCCCCAGCGCGTCGCCGGCCTTGTTGGCGCGATCGGCGAAGTAGTCCGAGAGCGCGGTGATCTCATAGCCGCCGTCGTCCTTGAAAAGCTTGCCGATCCACGATCCGCGGCCACCGCAGCCGATGAGGCCGAGCTTGACCTTGGGTTCCGCGGGCGCGGCCGCCGGAGCCTGCGCCAGCGCCGTGCCTGCGGCCAGAGCGCCGAGGCCGGCGAGGAAGTCGCGGCGGGGGAGGGGGCGAACGGGGATCGGGGCTTCGGGCATCCGGTTCATGAATCGTCCTCCGGTGTTGATCGCATCTTCTTGAGATACTGCCGGGCATTGTGGACGCGTCGGCGTTGCGGGTCCAGCGGAAAGTCGGGAATGCCGGGCCTCGGGGCGCGTCTCGTGGCCGCAATGTATCATGATCGAGTGCGATCGCACTCGATCATGATACATACGAAGGTCCGCCGAGAGCTCCGCTAGGTTGGGTCCGGCTTCTCCGCCGGGCGCAGGCGCATCGGGCAGAACTTGGGGCCGCACATGGTGCAGTAGTGCGTGTCGGCCGGGCCGGACGCGGGTGCGCCGGATTGGCCGGCGGCCCGGAGCGAACGGGCGCGGATGTCGCGGGCGCGTCCGGGGTCGAGCGCAAGGGAGAACTGAGTTTCCCAGTCGAACGCGACGCGCGCGCGGGAAATGGCGTCGTCGCGGTCGCGCGCTCCGGGCCGGTGCAGGGCCACATCCGCCGCGTGGGCGGCGAGCTTGAAGGCGACGACTCCTTCGCGGACGTCGTTGGCGTCGGGCAGGCCGAGGTGTTCGCTGGGCGTGACGTAGCAGAGCATCGCGGCGCCGTGGAATGCCGCCCAGGCGCCGCCGATGGAGGCGGTGATGTGGTCGTAGCCGGGGGCGCAGTCGGCGACGACGGGGCCCAGGACGTAGAAGGGCGCATCGTCGCATGCCTCGCGCTCGCGGGTCATGTTCTCGGCGATCTGGTCGAGCGGTACGTGGCCGGGGCCCTCGACCATCGCCTGGACTCCGGCGGCGCGGGCGCGGCGGACGAGCCCGCCGAGCGCCTCGAGCTCGGCGAATTGCGCCACGTCGGACGCATCGGCGAGGCAGCCCGGGCGCAAGCCGTCGCCAAGGGAGAGCGTCACCTCGTGTTCCCGGCAGATGGCGAGCACATCATCGAACC
>CAYXFW010000284.1:0-4628 GCA_964464305.1 uncultured Verrucomicrobiota bacterium | reverse complement strand
AACTCAAGAGTGTTCTTCGTCCCCGGCACGACCGAGTGGGGGCCGTCGGAGAGGATCGTGGACGCCATGAGCTGGCTCAACGGCTGCTTCCTGCGTGACGAGAAAGGCGGCCGGATCGAGGCCCCGCGGGAGCGCGACGCCTTCGCGCAGATGCTGCTCGACCGGTTGGAACCCGTCCTGGAGACCCGCCCGGAGTGGGCCGCAGACTGGATCGATTATCTCGAGCACTTCCCCGTCTCCGGTCCGCTGCAAGGCCGCATCCGTGCCGCCGCGCTGAAACTGTCGCGCAACGTGAAGGCTGTCCTGTACCGCAAGGCCCTTCCGGATGTCGAGGATTTCGCGCGCGAGCACTTTGCCACAACGCCGGGAGCCTACCGGAGGAACAACGGAACGCGGGAGGCGAAACGGGATGCCGATGCCCTCCTGGCGAAGTACGGCGGACTCGAACTTTCGACCGTGATTGCGGAGTTCGGCGCGCGCGCGGCCACCGGGACGGCCCGGTAGGCCGGCCTCAGCCCGGGCCCGGCTGCGGACCGGACCACTTGGTGTGCAGGAAGAAGGCCCCGGGCGCGCCGGTCAGGTTGCGCACGGCGAAGGGATACCAGTCCTCGCGGCGGTGATACTGCGCCGCGTGATCCCACGAATGGATGGAAAGGGACAGGAAATAGTTCCCGCTCATCAGCGTCAGGGGATCGATCGTCAGCCGGACCGTCCCCTCCCCTTCGATCGCGCCGATCGCATGGCCCGCGAGCTGGGTATTGCTGCCGAACACCTGGAATCCGTTGCCGGTCTTGATCGAGAATCCGAAGACTGGACGTTCGATGCGCCGGTGCGCGCGCCACGCCACGTCGACGTGCATCGCGTGGCCGGTTTCCATCACGCCCGCTTCGGCGCCGGTCGCGTCCCGCAGCGTGACGCCGGAGATCTCAACCTCGCGCGTCCCGAACTCCTGCGTGAACAGCGGTCCGCCCTCGCCCATGAACTCGCGGATATACCGGAGAATGGTCGGGGCCGGCTCGCCGCGCGCGACAATCGTCCCCTTGTGAATGAGGAACACCTCGTGGCAGAACTCCTCGACGGTTTGCAGGGCGTGCGACACGAACAGCAGCGTCCGCCCGCGGCGCTGCAGGTCGCGGATGCGATCCAGGCACCGGAGCTGGAAGGCCACGTCGCCGACCGCGAGCACTTCGTCGATCAGCAGGATGTCCGGATCGGACTCCGCGGCCACCGCAAAGCCCAGCCGCACATACATCCCGCTCGAGTAGTGCTTCACCGGCATGTCGATGAATTCGCGCAGCCCGGCAAACTCCACGATGCGGTCGAACCGCTTGTGCACGTCCTCGCGGGGAATGCCGAGGATCGCGGCGTTGAGGAACACGTTCTCCCGGCCGGTCAGGTCCGGATGAAACCCCGCGCCCAGCTCGAGCAACGAGCAGACCCGTCCATACGCGGTGACGCTTCCGCAGGTCGGCGTGATGGTTCCGGCGACGAGTCCGAGGAGCGAGCTCTTGCCCGATCCGTTGGGCCCGATCACGCCCACCGTGCGCCCGCGGGGGATCTCGAACGAGGCGTCCTTCAGCGCCCAGAAGTCGCTCGAGGGGCCGCGCCGGCCCGTCTGGGCCAGGCGGCCGAACAGGGTCGGCGCCGCCAGCCCGCGCAAACGGTAGCGCTTGCCCAACCCCACGGCCTCGATCGCCAGGTTCCGGTCGTTCACGCCATCCCCCTCACAGCACATCCGCAAAGTGACGCCGGGCGCGGCGGAACGCGATGACGCCCGCCGCCAGCAGGATCCCCGGAATCGCCAGTCCCGCCACCGACCAGACGGTCCACGGGAACTCCACGCCCGGCAGCACGCACGCCCGCGCGGCCGTCAGAAGCCCGGTCATCGGATTGAGCCAGACCAGCGGCATCAACCACGGTCGTTGCGCCGCGAACGGCTCGAGAAACGAAAGGTCGTACATCACCGGGCTCACGAAGAACCACGCGCTCATCAGGACGCCCACGAGATGCTGCGTGTCGCGGAAATGAACGTTCGCGCCGGCGAGCAGCAGGGCCATGGCGAGGTTGAATACCGTCAGCCACGCGATCGCCGCCGGCAGCGCCCACCATGCGCCGCCCAGACCCGGTCCGCCCATGGCCGCGAGCACAAGCAGGACCGCGTACTGGACGACCAGGCTGAGGAGAAAATTCACGAGGTTGGCCGCCGTCACGGCCACCGGCAGCAGCACCCGCGGAAAGAAGACCTTCTTCACGAGGTTCGCATTGGCCGTGATCGACACCATCCCGCCCTGCACGCACTGCACCGTGTACTGCCATGCAAACACGCCGACGATGACGCTCTCGACCGAGACCCCGCGGCCGACCAGCAGCCGGAGGAAGACCACGTAAATGAAGGCCATGAACAGCGGGACAAGCAGGGCCCACAGGAATCCAAAGACCGATCCCTTGTAGCGCGCCTTGAGCTCCCGCGCCACGAGGCTGCCGAGCAACTCGGCCGATGCCCGCGTGAACAACCCGCCCGGAAAGGCGCGCGCCCCGGACGGGGTACTGATGATGCAGGGACCGGACGGCGTCATGGCGCACGTCCCTTCGCCCCGGCCCACACGATGCCCTCAAGCCCCAGCGACACCCGGGCGCGCGTTCCGCCCGGATCGAGCGCCTGGATCCGGAGGTTGGAGGCACGCCACCGGGGTCGCGCGCCCTCGCACGCGGCCAGAAATGCGGCGATACTGTCGATCGGCACATCGGCGAACGTCATCTCGACGCGATGCAGGCTCCACGGTCCCTCGATCGGCTCGACCCCGCCTCCGGCCATCACGGGAGCCGGGGCGCCCGGCGCGACGCGCCGGAGCATCTCCGCCGGCGCCTCCGGAGGCGCGCCGGTGACCGCCGCCAGCGCGGTGAAGTACGGATCGAAGCTGCGGGCCTTCGCATCCTGGGCCTCGATCGCCGCCAGGTCCGCCTGCTTCCGCTCGATCGTGCGAAGCCCGGCGGGAACGGCGCGCGCCGCCCAGACCAGGCATACCGCGCCGCCCGCCGCGGCGGCGAACGCCACGGCGCGGAACACAACCAGCGAGCGGGAGGATGCCGTCACGTCCGCTCCCCCTGAATCGTGAACGGAACCCGGCCCTCGGCCGACTCATCGCTGCGACGCATCTCGGTCCGGTATCCCTCCAGCCGGAGAAAGTCATCCACACGGCCGCACGCGTCGCGGTTCGGCGATGAGCCTTGCACCCGCACCGCGGCGTCGGAAAGCTCGACCACTTCAAGCGTCAACTGCGAGGATGACGCCAACCGGAGGATGCCCGCCAGCCGCCACGTCGACGAAGGCTGAAACATCCGGGGCAGCGGCGCCATCGCATCCATCCGTTTGTCGACCGCATCCCGAACCATGCGAAGTTCCTGTCCCCGCTGCACGCGAACCAGCCGGCCGACCCGCAACGCCGCGGTCTGAACGCGCTGCTGAGCCTCGTCCGCGCGCCGGTCCACCCAGATCACCATTGCCACGCTCAGTGCCGACAGCGCCAGGCCGGCCGCGATGCAGGCTGCGGCGGCGCGCCGGCCCGCCGCCATGCCCCACGCGGACAGTCCGGAATGCGCCAGATCGCCGGTCCGCAGATTGCAGGCGAGTGGTCCGCCGGACAGCGCCCGCGCCGCCAGCGCCCGCGCCAGAAAGGTCTCCGGCGAGGCCGCGCGGATCCACGTCACCGTTGCGCCCGCGTCGAGATCGCGCTCAAAGGCTTCCGGAACGGCCGACTCCGCGGCAGCTGCCGGCCCGGTCCATATCCATTCGGTCTGCCCGGATCCGCCCACGGCCTGCCGCGCGCGCTGCACGGCCGCCGTCCATGAGCCGCCGCCCCCGGTCCCCGGCGCACGCAGGGCCTCGCGCTGCGTGATCACCGACTCGAGATCCACACCGCTTCCCACCGCCAGTACGAACCGGTCCGGCGCGGCGTGCGCGACGACCCGGCGCATCCCCACCGTGGGAGGATGCTCCGCTGCCGCGCGCGTCCAAAGCGCCAGGGCCTCGGCGTCCAGAATCATGGGGTCGAACCCGGCCTCCCGGAGACCCGCGAGCCGGCCCGACACGGCATCGAGGGGCGACGCGACGGCCAACGCGCGAATCCGGCCGTCCGCGCCGCGACGGATCTCCGGGTACGCCGCCGAACAGTCTTCCAGTCGGAACGGAAGCTGCACATCCAGCATGGAGGGAAGAACGCGCCGGGCCCTCGCCAGCGACGGCAGGGGAACATCGATCCGCCGGATCACCGAATCACGGGCCGGCATCGCAGCCGCCGTCACGGCCGTCCGCTGGGTGGCCGCCATGGCGACCTCCCCCGCGGCAGCCTTCAGCGCCACGGCGTCCGCGGATGCCGTGTGCACGCAGACCGTCGAAAACGACACGCCGCGGGCCGAGCGAACGGCCCGCACGACGGCGGTGAACCTGTCGCCCGCATCGATCCCGTACCCTGTGGAAACCCGAATGCCCATCGTATCCCGGCGCAACCCGCAGCCGGGACCGCAGTATCCCGACCCGCGCCGTCCAAGTCCAGCCCATCCCGCTGCCGGCTGCGGCCCTGCATCTGGGATTGGAACCGTGTCCGCAGTCACGTAGGCTGCGTCGCGAG
>CAYXFW010000283.1:0-4635 GCA_964464305.1 uncultured Verrucomicrobiota bacterium | reverse complement strand
GGTCGCCTTCTCCGGACTCGCCCTGAAACAGTACGAACAGGACCGCTGCACGGCGGACCTGCATCGCGCGTTCGACCGGGGCCTGAACTACTTCGACGTCGCCCCGGCCTACGACAACGGCAACTGCGAGATTCGCATGGGCCTCGGGCTGCAGGGTATTCCCCGCGACCGCTACATTCTCTCGTGCAAGACCAAGATGCGCGACCGCGAAGGCGCCCGGGTGGAGCTCGAACGCTCGCTGGAGCGCCTGAAGACGGATCATTTTGATCTTTACCAGCTGCACCACATCGTGAAGCCCGGGGACGTGGAGACGGCCTGCGGCCCGGGCGGCGCCATGGAGACGGTCCTGAAGGCGAAGGAGGAGGGCAAGATCCGCGCGATCGGCTTCTCGGCCCATACGACGAAGGGCGCGCTGGCCGCGTTGCGGGCCTTCCCGTTCGACACGGTGATGTTCCCGATCAACTACGTCGAGTACTTCACACGCGGGTTCGGCAAGGAGGTGCTCGACCTCGCCGCGGAGAAAGGCGCCGCCGTCCTGTCGATCAAGACGCTGAATGCCGGCGCGTGGCCGAAAGACGCCGAACGCGTGCGGAAATGGTGGTACCGGTCGCTCGAGGACCACGATTCGATCGGGCTCGCCCTCCGGTGGACCCTGTCCCTGCCCGGCGTCGTGTCCTGCTTCCCGCCCTCGTGGCTCGACCTGCAGGAGCGGTCGATCGACGCCGCTCTTGCGCTGCGCCCCGCAACCGCAGCCGACACCGCACAACTCCGCGCCATGGCCGAGGGCTGCGGCTCGATCTTCCAGCGCGAGGAGGCCCTCGTCGCACGCGGTCTCGCGCCGGACTTCTTCTACGCAGACCCGGGTTGCCCGGGGATGTGGACGTAAGCAGAAGAAGCACGAAAGAGGAAAGCCAAGAAGCGTGAGGGGCGCCGCCGCCGCGTTCCCCTTTCCTGCTTGAACCTTCCAACTTCCTTGGAGTTTCCCTACTTTCTCCCCGGACCCTTCGACTGGAGATACGCCACCGGGTCTCCGTCGGGGATCGGCCCGTCGGTCACGGCGAGAACGGTCGGGCGCCAGGGGTCGATCGTGACGCTCACCCGGCCGGTCCGGCCGAAGCGTCGTCCGCTGCGGAGGTCGGTCACATGCCCGGGGCGGTCGAGCGCGATCCCGACCTCGACCGGGATTTCCAACGCCGCATCGCCGCCGACAAGCTTCAAGTCCTCTCCCATGCGGACATCCGTGTCGCGCTCGAGTGCGATCAACCGCGCGGCCCCCAGCCGGTAGCGGTACACCGCGATTCCCGCCGCCGCGGGCGTCACGCGCACGGGAACCGGGATGGCGCCCACGGCCGCCGCGACGTCGGAACAGGCGGGCCGAGCTTCGAACACGGACGCGGCGCGCAAGCGCCCGCGCTCGTCGAAGGCGCCGGGCTCCCCCTCGTACACGAGCGCGCCGCCCGCGGAGGCGAGAGCGCGGATCCCCGCGACCTCCCGGTCCGACATCGCCAGCGAGCCCGGCAGGACCAGCGCGCGCCAGCCGCCGGCCGCCAGGTCCCCGCGCTCGATCTGTTCCGATGAAAGGAACCGCGGGCTCAGGCCCGCGCGCCGCAACTGGCGCAGCCATGCGACGCGCCCGGCGGCCTGCCGGTTGTGCGTCGCCTCATAGCTGGAGAATCGG
Source organism: uncultured Verrucomicrobiota bacterium (assembly GCA_964464305.1). GTDB lineage: Bacteria > Verrucomicrobiota > Kiritimatiellia > PWTM01 > PWTM01 > VGWF01. The sequence continues at coordinate 2,957 of CAYXFW010000283.1, read as the reverse complement.
CGGTGCCAGGTCCGCCCGTCGCCGGTGGACTCGATCAGCCAGTTCACCTGCACGCTCGGCTGGCTGTAGTGGATCGCGACGGGATCCCATTCGCGCCGCGCACGCACGAACAGCCCCGCCAGCGAACCCGTCATCTCCCTCATCACGGGCGCCAACGCGCGCCCCTTGGCGGTCAGCGGATGGCCGGGGGTCTTCCAGTCGATGCAGTCCTCGCTCCACCAGATGACGCAACCCCGGTCGCCCTCGAGCAGCAGGTGCCAGAGACGCCGGCGCGCGGCATTCTCGTTCGCTTCGCCGATCGTGCTGAGGACCGGCTTCCCCTCCATGAACGAGCCGAAGATCGCGCGGGCGCCTCCGATGTCGTAGGGCTCGATCCAATCGAGCGCCTGCGACAGCCGCCAGAGATCGTAGCCGCCGAACGGGTGCGGCATCTGCGTGCCTTCGATGCCGACCGGGGTGGCGGGATCGATCGCGCGGGCGCTCCGCCGCAGCCCGTCGAGGATGCCGGCCCATGTCGCATCGAGGAACGAGCGGAAGTCGCACCATGGGGCGAGATTCCACCGGGCCGGCTCCTTCCGCGCCTCCGCGGGGTCGTAGGCCAGGCGCGCGAGTGCCTGCCAGTCGGGCTGGCCGCGCGGCATGCCGCCGCCGGAGCTCATGCGGTTCTTGATCTCGTCGGTCGTGAACGGCAGCACCGCGTCCCACGATGTGAACCGCGTGTCCCACGCCCGGTTGAGGGCGTCGAGGCTGCCGTGGGTCGTACGGAGCCCCGCGCGGAAGGCCGCGAGGGTCGGCGGCGAGAAATCGTAGTCGAAGGGATTCGCGGAGATCGTGATCGAGATCTCGTCACGCAGGTCGTACGCCAGGGGGGCGTGCGGCGCATGGCGCGTGACGCTCTCGCGCACCTCCTTCTCGATCGAAGACCGCCACGCCGGGTCGCAAAGGCCGTACTCGCGGATGAATGCCTCGCGGTTGCGGTCCTTCGCCCAGCCGGTGACGAACGCGTTCCAGTCGCTGACGCGCGAATTCCACTTCAGGCAGAGGCCGCGGCTGACCATGTTCTCGACGTAGAACGGGATCCCGGCCTTTCGCAGCGCCTCGCTGCCCGCGCGGCCGTGCACCATACCGTGGGTCGCACCGAGTTCGCGCAGCCGCTCGAAGAAGATCGGCGCGCGGTCCGGCGACGCCCACGCGGAGTCGCCCGTCCACAGGATGACGCGGTACTCGTCCCACGGCCGCGGCTCCGCGGCGGGCGCGAATGATGTCGCAACAAGCAGGACAGCCGCGGACACGGCGAGGTGCAGTCTCATGGTGCGGCCATCGTACACCCCCACATCCCACCCTGTCACTATGCCGGGCAAAGGCACCGCCCTCCAGGTTCCTCCGGCGGAGAGGCACGTTCCACCGTGCCCTGTCCGTCCGGCCGCGGTGGAACGCGGCCCTCCATGTTCCCCATGGGTACCGGAGGAATGACATGACAGCGCCCTGCGAAGTGTCCTCGCGAAGCAGGGCCGGTGCCGTGCAAGGCCCTTGAATCAACACCGTCCCCGTGCCGTGTGTGCTCAGGCGAGGATTGGGCTCACCGGCGGAGCGGTCGCCAGACCTTGCACCGCACCTTGTGGCGGCCCCAATCGAGCGCCTCGGCGTGGGAGGGGTAGAAAAGGTCGATGCGGTTGCCCTTGATGGCGCCGCCGGTGTCCTCGACGCCGCCGTAGCCGTAGCCCGGCACATACAGGATCGTGCCGAAGGGGAGCATGCGCGGATCGGCCGCCACGGTCCCCGGACGCGCCTCCGTTCCGGTCGCGGTGACCCCGACCGCCTTCCGGCGCCCGCGGTTCGGACCGGACGAGACGACGGGCCGCAGCAGCCAGTTCCGGCGCCAGCCGCAGCAGTCGCCGCAGGGGCAGTAGGCCGTGGCCTCGAGGACCATGATCTCGGGGCTCGCGCGGCGCGATTCGGGAATCTCCCGGGCAAGCCGGCCCTGGGTGGAGCAGCCTGCGGCGAGCAGGGCGGCCGCCAGCAGGGCGATATGGTTGCGTTCCGGGTTCACGCGGCGTACATATGACGAATAAAGGTGACCGATGCGCGTCCATTTGACAAGGAGCCGCTCATGAAGAAGTCCATGGTGATGCTTGCCGTGCTGGCGCTGGCCTTCACGGCTTCCGCGGCCCCCCCGCCGCGGGCGATGAGCGTTCAGGTGCGGTCCGGACAGGTCCGCGCCACCGCCTCGTTCCTCGGCAAGGTCGTCGCCAACCTTCCCTACGGCACCCAGGTCGAGATCGTCCAGCCGTCCAAGCCCTGGATGCAGGTCCGCACGGCCGACGGCGCCGCGGGCTGGATGCACGAATCCGCCCTGACCGCGGAACGCCTCCAGTTGAAGGCCGGCACGGCCAACGCGCAGGCGGGCACGTCGGCCAACGAGGTTTCGCTGGCCGCAAAGGGCTTCACGCAGCAGATCGAGAAGGAATACCGCTCGAAGAACCCGACGCTCGATTTCGCGTGGGTCGACCGGATGGAATCGTTCCGCGTCTCGGCCGCCGAGGCGGAGGCGTTCCTTGCCGCAGGCCGGGTCGCACATACGTCAGGAGGTTCGAAATGAAGCGGCGCATCCTGCAGACGGCCCTGGTTGCGCTTCCCACCGCGGCGGCCCTGTGGCTCGCCTCCGGCTGCGAGGCGGTGAAGGTCATCTCCGAGGGCGTCGCCGCCGTCGGCGTCGCCACCGGCACGGTGACGGAGCAGCAGGCGCAGTCGATCGTGAAGTCCGGCGAGGCGCTGGGCAGCGCCATGGAACAGCTCACGCCGGAGAACGAGTACTGGATCGGACGGTCCGTCACGGCGACGATCCTGGGCTCCTACAAGCCGTACGAGCGGTCGGATGTGAACCGCTACGTCAACCAGCTCGGGCAGTCGCTCGCGCTTTTCTCCGACCGTCCCGAGACGTTCGGCGGCTACCACTT
>CAYXFW010000282.1:0-4643 GCA_964464305.1 uncultured Verrucomicrobiota bacterium | reverse complement strand
GGGGCGTCGGCCGACACCTCGACCGGACCGGTGTCGTCCTCGCCGAGCAAGTACTGCACGGGGTCGAGATAGTGCTGGCCCATGTCGCCGAGACCGCCTCCGTCGTAGTCCCAATAGCCGCGGAACGTGCCGTGGACGCGGTGCGGATGGTAGGGCTTGAACGGCGCGGGGCCGAGCCAGAGGTCGTAATCGAGCTCGGGCGGGACGGGCTCCGGCTTTGCGTTGCGCAGGCCGGACCAGCCGAACTTCCACGCGAAGCCGCTGACGTCGCCGACGGTGGCGCGCAGAGGCCAGCCGAGGACGCCAGAGTCGACGATCTTCTTGATGGGCGCGACGGGCGTGCCGAATCCGTAGTAACCGCCCTCGAACCGGAACCACGTGTTGATGCGGAAGATCCGCCCGTGTCGCTGGACGGCGTCCCGCACGGCGATCCCTTCGGCGATCGTGTGCGTCATCGGCTTCTCGCACCAGACGTCCTTGCCCGCCTGCGCGGCGGCGAGGGAAATCAGGCCGTGCCAGTGGGGCGGGGTGGCGATGTGGACGACGTCGATGTCCGGCCGCGCAAGCACCTCGCGGAAATCGCGGTAGCCCTTGGCATCGGGACAGCGGGCGAGGGCCTTCTCGACGCGCTTCGCATCGGTGTCGCACACGGCCACCGTCCGTGCGCCGGCGTAGCCCAGGTGTCCGGTGCCCATGCCGCCGACGCCAATCACGGCGCGCGTGATCTCGTCGTTCGGCGCCGGCTGTCCGGTCCCGCCAAGCACGCGGCGCGGGACGATCTGGAACGCCGCTCCGGCGAGGGCCCCGGCAAGAAACCGGCGGCGGGAGAGAGAGGCTGCGGATGCGGCTTCGGGACGCGGTGTCTTCATGGTTCGTTCCCCGTGTGGACAATGCGGACGAAGCTAGGCGTCGGCGCGGCCCGGCGCAAGCGCAAAGAAAGGAGAGTTTCAAGTTCCAAGTTTCAGGTTTCAAGTTCAGGGCTCGCGCGGGCGGCCACTTGAAACTTGGGGCCTGAAACTGTCTCCAAGGGGGGAGGAGTCTCAAGTCTGAAGTTCCGGGTTTCAGGTTCTGTGTCGGCCACTTGAAACTTGAAACTTGGAACTTGAAACTGTCTCCTCCTGTCATGGACATCACAGCGATCCTGGCGCAGGTGAATTTCTTCGGGGACTTGAGCGAGGCGAGCCGCCGTGCGCTGGCGGAGTTGTGCATTCCGCGCGAGGTCGCCAAGGGCGATGTGCTGTTCCGCGAGGGCGACGAAGGGCATTCGGTCTACATCTGCAATCGCGGTCGCGTGCGGCTGCACAAGGCCGCGCCGGACGGCACCGAGGTGGTGCTCAAGATCGTCCGGCCCGGCGAGACCTTTGCGGAGGTGGTGCTCTTCGAGCGGGGGAGCTATCCCGTGACGGCGACAGCGCTCGAACCTTGCGGGGTGTTCCTGATCCCGCGCCGCGAGGTGCGGGCCCTGCTCCGGCGCGAGGATTTCCGCGACGACTTCATCGGGATGCTGATGCGGAAGCTCCGCCATCTGGCCGAGCGGGTTCCGATGCTGACGACGTCGGGCATCGAGGACCGGCTGTTCCATTTTCTGGACGAGCAGTTCGGGGCCGCGCCCTCGGTCCAGTCGGGCATCTCCAAGAAGGAGGCAGCCGCGGCCATCGGCACGACGCCGGAGACCCTCTCGCGCCTCCTCGCGCGCCTCGAATCCGAAGGCCGGCTCCGCTGGCGCGGCCCACGCATCGACCGCTCCCCCGCCGGCACGCCGCGAAAAGGGACAGGCAAACGCTCCGGTGCATAGGAAGGCCGGACTCGCCGAGCCCGGCCGGCAGGCCCCGCAGAACGGCCATGGCCCCCAACATCCCCGGGGTTTTTGGGGTGGGGATTTTTGGGTTTCGCACGGATTCGGGGTGCGCTATACTGCGCCACTTAGGGCATCAAAACAGGCATCGAGAGGCCGCGACCCGCTTCCGGGCGGAAGGGGGGGCGAGCGGCGCGGAGACAGGAGTAAACCCGTGAGCGTGATGGGCATACAGGAGATTCAGACCCTCCTTCCGCACCGGTATCCGTTCCTTCTGGTGGATCGCATCATCGAGTGCGACGACACGGAGCGGATCGTGGGGATCAAGAATCTGACGTTCAACGAGCCGTTTTTCCAGGGGCACTTCCCTGGCGCGCCGGTCATGCCGGGCGTGTTGCAGCTCGAGGCGATGGCACAGGTGGGGGGCATTCTGCTGACCAAGATCACGGGCAAGGTGCAGGTGATGTACTTCCTGGCGATCGACAAGGCCCGCTTCCGCCGGATCATGGGGCCGGGCGACCAGATGCGCATCGAGGTGAAGTTCCTCAAGATGCGGATGAACATGGCCCGGTTCAGCGGGATTGTCACGTGTGACGGCGAACTGGCCTCCGAGGCCGAACTGATGTTCGGCACCGGCCGGGAGACGACGCCGACGGCATGAGCACGATCCACCCGACAGCGGTCATCGCGCCGGGCGCCGAACTCGGCGCGGATGTGGAGGTCGGTCCCTACTGCGTCATCGGTCCCCATGTTCGCGTGGGCGACGGGACGCGCCTCGTTTCGCACGTGGTTCTGGACGGACATCTCGCGCTGGGCCGCGGGTGCCGCGTGTTCCCCTTCGCGTCGCTGGGCACGATCACGCAGGACCTCAAGTACCGTGGCGGCGCGCCGCGGGTGGAGATCGGCGACGGAACGACGATCCGCGAATACGTGACGGTCAACACGGCGACGGCCGACGGCGACGTCACCCGGGTGGGCGAGCGCTGCCTGCTGATGGCCAACACGCACGTCGCCCACGACTGCATCGTGGGGAACGAGGTCATCATGGCCAATTCCGCGGCGCTCGGCGGCCATGTGATCGTCGAGGACCGCGCGATCGTCGGAGGCCTGAGCGGCATCCACCAGTTCGTCCGGATCGGCACCACGTCCATCATCGGTTCGGGCTCCAAGCTTTCGCAGGATCTGCCGCCCTACATGCTGGCCGACGGAAACCCCATCCGCGTGCCGACGATCAATCTCGTGGGCCTGCGGCGCCGGGGCCATTCCGCGGAGGCGTGCGCGAGCCTTCGGGCGGCGCACCGGATTCTCTACCGCGAGGGGCTCAACGTCCGCCAGGCCGTGGGGCGGATCCGCGCGGAGCTTTCGGGGCCGGAAATCGACCGGTTGGCGGCCTTTATCGAGGGGTCCGATCGCGGGATCCTTCGCTGAGGCGGAGAGGACTCGTCATGCGGCGCAATGCCATGCGGTGCGGGTGGGTGGCCGTGGCCCTGGCCGCGGCCGGGGCGGTCGTTGCAGCGGATCCTTCCGCGCCGGCGCCGCGCCGGCCTGTGCCGGCCCCGGCTTCCGTCGGCGGGGTCAGCTTCAACTTCGACAATGCGGACATCCGCATTCTGACCAAGATCGTCGGCGAAATGACGGGGCGGCGGTTCGTGGTCAACGACAAGGTGGTCGGGACGGTCACCGTAATCTCGCCCGGGCCGATCCAACCCGCCGAGGTCTACCCGCTGTTTCTCTCGATTCTCGAGTCGCGCGGCTTCACGGCGGTCGAGCGCGACGGCGCCTCGTTCATTGTCCCGATGCCGGACGCGCAGGGCATGCCGGTCATCCCGCAGGTGAGCGGGGACAGCAACGCGCCGCCCCGGGGCGGCATGACGACCCGGATCTTCCGTCCGACGAGCATCGGGGCGGCGGAACTTGCCAAGGCGATCGAACCCCTCGTGCGCGGCGCCAAGTCCGGCGGGCTGGCGGTCTTCGGGCCGAGCAATCACCTGATCGTCACGGAGACGGAGGACAGCCTGCGCCGGATCGAGCGGATCCTGGCCGAGCTGGACCGGCCGGGCGCGACGAGGACGACCGAAGTCATCCGGCTGACGCACGGGTCTGCGGAGGAGATGGCGCAGCAGGTGGCGCAGGCGCTCGCCGGCGCGGAGAGCGCGGGGAGCAACGTCAGCCGGCACATCCGGCAGGTGACCGAGGGCGGGGCGTCGCTGCCCGCGGGCGCGATGGTCGTGGCGTCGCCCGCCGCCAACAGCCTTGTCCTGGTCGGCACGCCGGTTCAGCTCGAGGAACTCAAGCGCATCGTCGCGCTCCTGGACGTGGAGCCCGGGTCGGGCAAGGGCCGGCTGAACGCCGTGTTCCTGAAGTACCTCAGCGCCGAGGAGGCGGCGAAGAGCCTCAGTGCGCTGCTGACGAAGACGGTGGACAAGGACCAGCGCCAGCGCATCGCGGTCGAGCCGAATATCGCGAACAACGCGCTGCTGGTCTACGCGCTGCCCTCGGACTTCCAGTGGGTTCGCGAACTGGTCGACAGTCTCGACACGATGCCGAGCCAGGTGCTCGTCGAGATCCTCATCGCCGAGACGGACGCGGGCAAGCAGCTCGATCTCGGGGTCGACTGGTCGACGATCGACACGCCGGGGCTCGGCGAGACGCTCGTGGCCGCGCGCAGCCGGCCGGGGGCCGAGGACACGGTCCTGAACATCGTCAAGGAGAACGTGTTTCCGCAGGGCCTCTCGCTGGGCGTGACCCGCGGCACGGCGGGGGGCGTGGCGATTCCCTTCCTGCTGCAGGCGCTGCAGCAGGACCGCGACGTCCGGATCCTCTCCAGCGTTCCGCTGCTCGTGCAGAA
>CAYXFW010000281.1:0-4647 GCA_964464305.1 uncultured Verrucomicrobiota bacterium | reverse complement strand
GCGCGTGCGGACGCCGGAGACGCTGACGTTGCGCACGGTGCAGTCGAGGTCGGGGGAGAAGATCTCGGTCCACCTCTCCGGCGTGCCTGGGCCGCCGCTTTTGTAGGTCATGGACTTCGGACCGAGTTCGATGAGGCGATGGTCGGCGGGAAGCGGAAAGAGGAGCTTCACGTCGCGCACGGTCAGTCCGTCGGTGTTGGCGTGGACTTGGATGCTGCCGGGGCGAGTCAAGGTGAGCTTTTCAAAGGTGATGTTCTTCAGTGTGCCGATTCCGGCGCTCGCGTCGTTGTCGCGTCCGACTTCAAGGTTGGGCTGGTCGTAGAGCTTGAAGTCGCGGATGTCGGTGATGTCGCGCAGCGTGATGTCGCGGATGGGGCAGTCGAGCGTGGTGCCATCGCTGAAGCGCTTCACGCCGGGCAGCAGGCGGATGGAGTTGGCCGAAGGGATGCCATCGGGAGCGCCGCGAATGTCTTCGATGACGATGTGATGGATGGCGCCAAAGCTGGGCGCGTAGTTTTCCCACTCCCAGGCATTGAGCGCGACCGTGTCATCGTGAGAAACGCCGCTGACATTGCGGATGACGCCGTCGCTCGCGGGTCCATTCACATGCACGCCATCGCGCCCGTGCTCGTCGAGCGTGACGCCATCGACGGTAAAGTCGCGTGCGTTTGCCAAATGCACGCCAAAGGCCTTGCTATGACGCACAGTGATGTTCCGCACCGTCACGCGGCGGACGTTTTGCAGGAGGATGACGCCGTGCGTTCCAGGCACGGGCTGCCGCTTGGATGAAAGGCCGCGCGGGTTGCCGTTCGCGTCCTTCACGCCATTCGCCAGCGTGGTCCAGATGCCGCCTTCGATGGTGATGTCGGTGTCCGGCATGGGATCCGCAGGCACGGGTTTGCCGGCAAACCCGGAGATATGTTCATTGCGCACCATGCAGGTGTTGCTGTCGGGCTTGAGGCGGATCTCGGCGGCGGGGTCGGCGCTAAGTTTCCGGCCGGATTTCAGAATCAGCGGCCCGTCGAGGTAATAGGGTTTCGCGCGGGCGGGGATGTGCAGGAAGCCTTGGGCATCCAGTTCCGCCTGAAACGCAGCCGTCCACAGCTCGGCGGTGACGTTGCGTGTTTCGATCCTGCCGGAAGCCCCCGGCCACTTCTCGGTCCAGGTTTCGGTGCGGGCGAGATGTTGCCACACAGTCAAGGGCTTCTCCGCGGCGTGCAGCGCGGCCAACGGCGCGAGCAGCAGGGCAACGAGGAGGGGGAGGGAGGGGTTCATGGTTGCTTTTCCGGTGCTGGCCGAGGGCCGGCTTTTGAAAGGTCAATGGGCTGGAAGCCCAGCTGGACCGCGGGGGAATCCGCCGGGAGGCCGAAGTCGTCTTTTGGAGGATCGCGGAACCGGGGGTTGGCTTCGACGCTGTTTTGTTCGATGCCGAACTGACGCTGGGCATCGAGGTGCTTCTGGCCCCAGCCGGGTTCGGCGGTGTTGAAGTAGAGATTGTTGTCGGCCTTGCATGTCCGCAACGCCGCAGGCGCGCTCAACTGGGGTTTCTTGGCCACTGGGCCCGTTCGCTCGTATAACAGCGCCTGCCCGGCGATTCGCGAGACGATGATGTTGCGCTGCACGATCGAGCCATCCACCGGTGTTGCCGGCATCACGAGATAGCCACGCTTGTGAACGCAGGGGGTACCGGCGGGGGTCGTGTCCCGAACATCGTAGAGGATGTTGTTACGGATGGTGTTCCTGCCTTTCCAGATGATCCCTTCGCCGCAGACGCGCGTGATGACGTTGTTCTCAATGATCGCCTCCTCCTGGTCATCGTCGCAGCGGATGCTGGCGTTGATGTTCTGGGCCGGGATGTCGTGAATGAAGTTGTTTAACACGCGATTGTTCCTGCCCGCGCCGGAGACGTAGATGGCGTTGCCGTCGCCCATGATTTCCATGCAGTGATGCAGGTCGTTATTCGCGATGAAATTCTCGCGAGCATGCATGAGCGGCTCGCGCCGTCGCCAGTCGGGGCGTTCCTTGCCCAACACCGGGTCCGCCTCACTCCACCGCACGGTGCGGCTGCATTCGCCATTGCCTTTGCGGTCCAGGATTATCCGGCCTGTTGCGAGAATTCCGGTGTAAGGCATGTGGTGGACGTGGTTGTGCTCGATGCGATTGTGCCCGCTCTGCCAGGCCCAGATGCCCGCCGAGTGCCACAGCAGGCGTCCGACATGATGCACGTGGCAATCGGTGACGGAGTTGTCGCGATTCACGTCCTTCGTCCCCATGCCGTAGCCTGCCAGCAACACGCCGGCGCCGCCGAGGTCAGCCAACTCGCACCGCGTGACTGAGATCTTCTGGCAATGCAGATCCAATCGCACTCCGGCCGCGCCGCTGTTGACGAACCGGCACTCCTCCACACGGCACGACTCAGCCCCGCGGAAACGCAGCATGGCCGTCGGCCGGTCGAACATCTCCCAGTCGTGCTGCAAACCCCACCCGGCCTTGCCGGCCTCCCACGGCCAGCGGTCGGCCTGAGTGAACGTGAGGCCGCGAAACACCAGGCCGCGCACCGGCGTGTCGCTCGGGCCGTCGTAGTCAATCTTGCCCTCCACGCGGATCAACTCGGTCAGGCGCGGCGCGACCACCTCGTCGCCGGGCTTCACTCCCTCCCGCGGCCAGAGATAGAGCTTGCGGGCTTTTGCGTCCACGACCCACTCCCCCGGTTCGTCGAGCGCCTCCAGAACGTTTTCGATCCACACCGTGCCGTCGGGAAAGCTGGCGAAATTGGGTGGCCCCAACGGATATGTCGCCGGCACCTCCGTGCGGACCAGGCCCGCGGCGCGGTCCACTTCGGACATCGGCAGGATGTTCATTACCCACGGATGGACCGGCACCACGACCATCTCTGCCTGAGTGAAGTCAGCGATGCTCTGAATCGCTTCGGCTGGCAAGTAGAGATGCCGCTGGTCGATCGGTGGTCCGCCGGCGGGCGCTGTCTTGAGCTGCTGAAATCCGCGCGTGCGGGCGCGTGGAAGCAGGATGTCGCCTTTGAAAAGAGTTCGGAACACCGGCCAATTCGCCGGCACATCGGCGACCCAGACGTGACCCCGCGCCCCCTCCGGCAGGCGGGCCAGGTCCCGCGGCGCAGGCTGCCATCCGCCGGGCAGCGGGGCAGCCCCGCTGAGCAGCGGTCGCGCGTTGGGCGCGGCGATGATTTCGACCGCACCGTCGCGAAGGTCGAACACAAGCGTTTGATCGAGACGATAGGTGCCCCCGCCCAGAATGATTCGGGACGCTGCCTGCGGACCGGCGGCACGATCCGCGCGAACGGCGTCCTGCGCTTGCGCAAGCGTAGCGAACGGCTTTGCCTTTGTGCCGGCGTCGGCATCGTTGCCAGAGGGCGAGACGTGGAATTCGGCAGCCTGCAACGCGGCCAGCGGCGCGAGCAGCAGGGCGGTGAGGAGGGTGAGGGTGTGTTTCATGGCTTTCTTCTACCGCGTCGCAGGGAAGATGAGGGAAGATGGGGACATAGAAATCGTGGCGGTGGTTTGGCCGCGGCATGGATTCGGCCGATCGGTTTGGCAAGATACGTAGAGGGAATGGGTTGCGGGGTCCTGAAGCAGGGGCGCATTTGTCCAGGGGTTGGAAGGGTGGCCGATGCCGTCGTCCGAACCTTGGACGGCGTCGCCTCCGGGATTCTGCCGCGCCACTGTTTCTATGTCCCCATGCCCCTCCATGCCTCCCCCCCATGCCGTCATCCGCCGCCCTTTGCGACAGTGCCCGGGGGCGGGAAGTGGCGGGTGGCGTCGTCGAGGACGAGGACCCAGTCGAGTTGCTCGCCGGGGTCGGGCGGCGTGAAGGTGCGCTCGCCGCGGGCCGGGAACTCGCCGGCTTTCTCGGCCGCGCCGGTGCGGGGGTTGAACCACCAGGCACGGGCCGTGCCGCCGGAAACCTTGTCCATCCGCACGCCGAACGGCCGGCCGCAGGGGGCGTAGACCATCGCGTAGGCGCCGTCCGACGCGCGCGTCGCGACGAACCGCTTCAGCCCGGCGCCCGGAATCAGGTTCGGCACGGCGGAAGGCACGAGGACCGAATCGTCGGGGATGCGCGTGAAGAACGGGCGCGACTCCATCAACCGCCGCGCGTGCTGCATCTGGCGCGCGCCGGGTTCGAGGACCGCCTCCGTCCACGGCAGGATCGGGTTGTTCTTCGGCTCGCGCTTCGCCGTCCACATCTGCCACACCGAGTGATGTCCGTAGGTGTGGCCGCACGCGCCGCTGAAGAGGTCCCAGTAGATCGGGCGCCGCACGTCGGCGGCGATGGAGATGCCGTGGTCGGCGGCCTTGAACGAGATCGGGTGGCCCTCGTAGACCGGCTCGCCGTCGATCAGCGGCTTCGGCGGGGTCCGGTCATAGTCGGCGCGCGTCTTCTCGTAGCGCGGGTTGAACGACGCCTCGTGTCCGTTCTGGCGCATGTTGAAATCGAGCCAGGAGGCCCCGTGGAACCACTCGGCCGACGTGCCGCCGCCCGACGGATGATAGGTGCGCAGGTGGCGTCCGCCATCACCCTCCGCCAGCCCCTCCGCCATCGCGGTGACGATTGCGCGGTGACGGTCGCTTTCGACCGGCCGGTCGCCGCCGAGGATCCAGACGACCGCGG
>CAYXFW010000280.1:0-4657 GCA_964464305.1 uncultured Verrucomicrobiota bacterium | reverse complement strand
GAACGGCCTCCCCTCGAGGCTGAACAGATCGTTCTTCCAGTCCAGTTTCGCATAGTCCACCGCGCCGGTCACGGCAGGGGGCGGCGGCACCGGCCGGACCGTCGGGGCCGGAACGGTTGCATTCGCCGCCGCCGCGAGGCCGATCGCCGCCAGCCAGGATGCCGCGTGTCGGAGGTCCATCATGCCTTTCTCCCTTTCTTCGCGACCGCCGCGCCGCGCCCCGACCGGGCGGGACGCGACAGAAGATGCTTCCGGTAGAACGCCAGTTCGGCGGCGGACGCCTGCGCATCGTAGTAGGCGTCGTGCCGCTCGTCCGGGCCGATCAGCGCGCCGGGGAAGTACCGCCGCACGATCTCGCCCGACTCCTTCTCGAAGTCGAACGACGGGTTGCGCCGCAACCACTCGAGTTTCAGCGCCGTCACATCCAACTGCCTGTAATGCAGCCGCCCGAGGAACTGCGGCAGGAAACGCCGCGCCAGCCACCAGTCGGCGTGGACGCTGTTGCCGGCCAGCACCGGGCGCTTCGTCACCGAGTCCGGAGCCGGCCCGAGCGCCTCGTCCAGCGCCGCCGCAAGCCGGCGGTCCGCCTCGGCCGCCGTCACGGCGCCCGCCGACCGGCACCGCGCCACGAGGGGCTTGAGGTTCTCCTCCACCCACGGGCTGAGACGGGCCGATGGGGGCAGGCGAATGGCCAGGCGGACGTCGCGCTCCGGCGGCCCGACGCGGCGCAGGTCGCCGTCGGTGATCACCATCGCCACCTGCAACAGCCGGGCCCGCCCGAGATCGAGGCTCGTGTACTCCGTGTCGAACCACACGAGGTACGACGAGAGATCCCCGGCCTTCCCCTTCGCCGCCTTCCGTCCGCGCACGCCCATAGCCCGCCTTTCGCAGCCCCGGTCCTTTACAGGCCCGCAGGCTGCCTGTACCGTATCGCAATCCGGCCGCGGAGTCCAAGGCCGGAGGAGGCGGACATGGGCGGAATTTTCAAGGCGTACGACATCCGGGGCATCTACGACGACACGCTGACCGACGATCTGGCCTACCGGATCGGCCGGGCATTCGGGACGTTCCTCAAGCCGCGCACCGTCGTGGTCGGCCGTGACATCCGTCCGCATTCCGCCCCCCTCTTCGAGGCCCTCTCGCGCGGCCTGACGACCCAGGGCGCGGACGTCATCGATCTCGGCCTCTGCAGCACGCCGATGTCCTACCACGCCAACGGCGTGCTGGGCGCGGATGCGGGCATCATGATCACCGCGTCCCACAATCCGAAGCAGTGGAACGGCTTCAAGCTCTGCCGCGAGAAGGCCATCCCGATCAGCGGCGCAACCGGCATCGCCGATCTCGAGCGCATTGCGATGGCGAATGCCTTCGATGCGCCGGCCGCCAAGCCGGGCGTCATCCGCAAGCACGACATCCTCAAGGCCTACGGCGAGCACGTCCGCTCGGTCGCCGCCGTGAAACGCCCCGTGAAGATCGCCGTCGACTTCGCCAACGCCATGGGCATCGTCGAAGCTGAGGCCCTGCGCGGCGTGCTGGAGGCGGACTGCCTCTTCGACACCCTTGACGGGTCCTTCCCGAACCACGAGGCGAATCCCCTCGATCTCGAGACCCTTCACGCCCTGCAGGCGAAGGTCCGCGCGGGGACGTACGACTTCGGCGTGGCGTACGACGGCGACGCCGACCGCGCCGGCTTCCTCGACGAAACCGGGGCCGTGATCCCGATGGACATGATCACCGCGCTGATCGCGCAATCGATGCTGAAGGCCCACAAGGGCGCGGCGATCTTCTACGATCTGCGCAGCAGTTGGGCCGTGAAGGAGGTCATCGAGGAGAACGGCGGCCGCCCCATGATGTCGCGCGTCGGACACGCCTTCATCAAGCAGCAGATGCGCGAGGCCGACGCCGTCTTCGCCGGGGAACTCTCGGGGCACTACTACTTCCGCGACAATTTCTACGCCGAGAGCAGCGCGATGGCCGTCCTCTACGTCGCCAACCTCGTCAGCGCCTCCGGCAAGCCGCTCTCCGAGATGATCCGCCCCCTCCAGCGCTACTGCGCCAGCGGCGAGATCAACTCGCGCGTCACCGACACCCAGGCCGTCCTCGACCGGCTGGCGAAGAAGTACCCGGCCGGAAAGGCGATCCGCCTCGACGGCCTTACAGTCGAGTTCGCCGACTGGTGGTTCAATGTCCGGGCCTCCAACACCGAACCGCTCATCCGTCTCAATCTCGAGGCGAAGACCCGGGCCGTGATGGAAGCCCGCCGCGAGGAACTCCTCGCCGTCATCCGGGCCTGAGCGCTCGCGACGGCGTCAGTTACAGCCGCATCCGCCGCCGCCGACGCCCTTGCCGCCGCTTGCGCCCTCGCGCGTGAAGTAGACGTGCTCGTAGAAGGTCTCCGACAGCCCGTCGCGGTCCGCCCGCATCGTATAGTCGGCCATCGTCCCCCGGTCCCACGGCTCGACCGTCTCGCAGCCCGCGCCGGCCAGCGCCACAACCGCCAGCGAAACAAAGGAAAGGAATCTCACGGCTTCTCCTCCAGGAGCTTCTCGATTTCCGTCCGCAGCATCTTCACGGTTTCCTCGCCGCGGAATCCCGAGTGGATCGATCGAATGACGCCCTTGCGGTCGACGATCAGGCTCGTCGGCATCGTGGCGACCCCCATTTTCGACACGAAGGCATGCTTCGCGTCCTGAACGATGGGGAACGTCGCTTTGTGGGTGTCGAGGAACTTGTCCATATCCTCGGGCTTCCGGTCGACATTGACGCCAAGCAGGACCAGCCCGCGCGCCGCATAGGCCTTGTGAAGCGCCTCCAATTCCGGAAAGGACTTCTTGCAGGGGCCGCACCAGGACGCCCAGAAGTCGACGAGCACAACCTTGCCCTGCGTCGCCGGGATCTTTCCGGCAAGGCCGAGGATCTCGAGCGCCGGCAACCGGTCGCCGACCTTCGCGCCCTCGGAGGCGGCGAAGCTGCCGCCGGCCGCAAGCATCAGGGCTCCGAGCGCAAGTCTAAACGGTCGCCATCTCTTCAGGTAGTTCATACTTCGCGAACCTCCGCGTTGGATACATGCCTCGATCGGTCCAGAAACAACCCGCCGCATGCCGGGACGCCTCGATCAGGGCGACGCCCTCGTCCGGACCCAGCACCAGAGAAACGGTCGACAGAATGCCCGCCTCGACGCAGGTCGGCGCGATGACCCACGCCGCCCGGCACCCGCGGTCCGCCGGTCGGCCGGTTCGCGGGTCGACGATGTGCCCGTAGCGCTGCCCATCCGCCTCGAAATAGCGCCGGTAGTCGCCGGAACAGCACAGAGCCGCATCCTCGATCACGACCCCTCCCCAGCACCGGTCCGGCTGGTCCGGATGCTCCAGCCCCAGCCGCCACGGATCGCCGGACGGCGACCGCCCGCGCACCCGAATGTCGCGCCCGAGGCTGATGACGTAGTCGCGGATGCCATGGGCGTCGGCAAGCCGGGCCAGCCGGTCGACGGCGTATTCCTTCCCGATGCCGCCGAGATCGAGGCGCATGCCGGGCTCCGGGAGGAAGATGCTCCCCGGCCCGCGGACGACGCGGGACCAGCCGACAAGGGCTCGCGCAGCCTCGACCGCCGCGTCGGACGGCGGCTTCGCCCCAGCGTCGCGGTAGTCCCACAGCGCGGTCAACACGCCGGCGGTCGGATCGAACACCCCGAACGTGCGCCAGTGAAAGACATCGCACAACGCGAAGATCTCGGCCGCCTCCGCGTCGATCTCGACCGGACGGATCCCCGCCTCGCGATGGATGCGCCCCACGAGGCTGTCGGGGATGAACCGGGAGTACGTCGCCTCGAATCCGGCCACCCACTTCAGCACCGCGTCCTGGAAATCCCGAGCCCGCGGGGTGGACGACGTCGAGAAGGCGATCTCGTTGTCCGTGCCCATGGCCTGGAACGCAAACCGGCGGGTCTCGCCGGTCGACGAGAGCACGGAGCCCGCCATGCGCGTGTGAAGTTCGGCGGCGGTCATAACATCACGCGAAATCCGACCATGACGAGGGTGGAACCGGTATAGGCATCGTCCGATGTGACGTTGTCGGTCCCGCTCATGACGTACCGGTCCACCGACACGTCGAAGGCGTAGGTCGGACTCGGCTGCCAGATGAGCTTCAGCCCGTAGCCCCACGACTGGAAGTCGGAAAGGCGGTAGTCGGCGCTGTAGACGTCGGGCGAGCCCGCAAAGCGCACATCGTAGAAATCGGCCGCGGTCTGGTTGTAGAAGCGGATCGCGGGCCGGAGGATAAACTGGGATCCGAGCTTCTGGTACCACGCGGCGGACAGCGTGTTGGCCCCGATCCCGAAGCTGTCGGAATAGCGCCGGTATCCCAGCTCGAGGCTGCCGTCGGCCTCGTCGAAGAACCGCGTCCACGCGAGATAGAGGATCGTCTTGTCCTTCGAGTCGGGCCGTTTCTCGGGCACGATTTCGCCGTTGAGTTCCACGACCTTGTAGGGATCGTTCAAGAAGCCGTCGGCCTGGCCGACGATCAGGTTCGCCGTGATGAAGCTTTTGCGGTCGATCAACTGCGTCAGCCCGATCATCGCATCGAAGGTCCGCTTGTCCTCGGCACGGTCCATGTAGGCGCCCTCCACCTTGTCGAGATTGGCGGCGACACCGAGCGTGAG
>CAYXFW010000279.1:0-4688 GCA_964464305.1 uncultured Verrucomicrobiota bacterium | reverse complement strand
TCTACACGAACCATGTCGCGGCCGGGAAGAAGGCCGGCTGGTTCACGACCGACGGCGACGTCTTCGCGATCCAGGGTGCCGCGATGCAGCCGTTCGAACCCACCGATGGCAGGCGGAGCTTCCCCCGGGAAAGCCGGACGAAGAGCTCACCCGCATGGAACCACTATTGCATCGCCGGATCGAACGGCATCCTCACGCTCGCCGTCAACGGCGCCGTCGTGTCCGGCGGCTCGAATTGCGTCTGGCGGAAGGGCTACATCTGTCTCGAGTCCGAGGGCAGCCCCATCGAGTTTCGAAACCTGCGGATCAAGGAAATCCCCACCAGCCATCCGAAGCCCGACGAAATCGCCCCGCTGGCCGAATAGGGGCAACACCAAGACGCAAAGCGCGCAAAGGCTGCGTGGAACACGAAAGGAGCCACCCCTTTCGTTTGGGCTCTTCTCCTCGCGATCTTCGCGTCTTTGCGGTGTCCGGTTCGGCGTGGCGGGATCAACGAACCGGGCAGACAACACGGAAGCCGACGTTGTGGACGGCCTGCCACGGAGCGTAGGCGATTCGACGCGAGGCGCCGGCCAAATGCGGGCGTTCGGACCATGAGCCGCCCCTGACCGTTCGCGGCGCGTCCGCATCGCCGCCGGGTGCAAAGGACGACAGCGTCCATTCCGCCACATTGCCGTGCATGTCGTGCAATCCCCATGCATTGGGCTTGAAGGAACCGGTCGGTGCGCTCACGCGGTGGCCGTCGTTGACGGACTCCACTGCAAGTCGGAAGGGGGCAAGGGCGCCGGACGGAAGGCCCCAGGGTGACAGCGTCTGCACACTCCTGTAACTGGCGTCCGCCAGGTTTTCGAACGGCGCAAAATCCGCCCCGGCAGGGCCGGAGACGAGTTCGTCGGCCGTGCCAGCCCGGCACGCGTACTCCCACTGAACCTCGTCCGGAAGCGAGAAGGCCTCGCCGGTGACCGCGGAAAGCCAGCGGCAGAAACCGGCCGCATCGTGCCAGGAAACGCGGACCACCGGCTGACGCGGCCCGTTCACCGGCCAGCCGCGTTCGGCCTCGCTGAAGTGCAGGAAATCGCCCGTTTCAATGCGGCTGTCATGCGCAGGGCGGAACCTCGCGAACTGCGCGTTGTCGATCTCGCACGCCGCCATCCAGAACGGGGCCGCCACTTCCTCCACACGCGGCGCAAGAGCTCCCGGCGTCCCACGGCCCATCACGAAGCGGCCGGCCGGGATCCGGCGCAGACGCAGCGTCACACCCCCGCCAAGATCGAGCCGCCGCTCCGCGGAGCCCCCCGCCGCCTGGCGGCGCCGCGCCTCGGTCGTGTCGAAGGGCCAGCCCTCGCACGAAGGCAAAGCGGGCGCTTCCCAGATCGTGACCGGCGCGACGGAATTTGTCGGGTACGAGGTCCCCGCGACCGCTTCCGGATCCTCGTCGATGCCGGCGTACCGCTTCATCAGGTCGCGGCGACGGGCGTTCTGGTGCGAGACCTTCTCCGCGCCCACGATCTCGGTCCATGTCCCCTGCGCGGGCTTGTTCAGATCGATCCACGTGAAGAGCCGGTCCCATGCCTCGGGCTCCAGCAAGACGCCATGATGGCCCGCACGCAGCATCTGCACGAGATGCGTCGTCGACACGTGATACTCGGCGGGTTCGAGAAGATGCAGGTCGCCCTCGATCGTGGGCCCGCGCACATGGGAGAACAGTGCGAGGTAGGAAGGCGTGAAGAGCGAGCCGTTCTGGTAGGTGCCCGGCGGCCCGGGCGGATGGATGGCCGGTCGGCCGGCAAGATCGGGGCGGCCGGCCACCGACCCGTCGTGGCAGCCGACGCAATGACGGTCGAGCACCGGCTGCACCTCGCGTTCGAACGAGAATCCGCGCACCGGTCCGTGCCACGGCGTCACGTCGGACGGATCCCTCGTGAACGCCGCGGCAGAGGCGGACGGCGGCGCCGCCCCGTCGCGCGCATGGCAGCCGACACAGCCGATCACCTCGCCCGGCATGCCGACGAACCAGCTCCGCATCAGTTGCAGCGCCGCGCCGTCCGCATCGAGCGGCTGGACCGATACCGGCGTGTTCGCCGGCACGCGGAGATGCGCGGAACCGTCCGGCTCGACCGGCACCGTTCCGAGCACGCGCTTGATATCCCACGGGCCGTCGAGGCCCACGCGGTTCACCTGCCCGCCCATGCCGTGGTACGCGAACTGGTAGGTGAAAAGCCGCAGCCGCTTCACGGTCCCGCGCGGCACACCGCGCAGCCCCGGACCGGCGTAGATGTCCGCAAGCTGCACCACCGCGTCCTTCTCTGCCGTGTCCACGCGCGATGGCGGCGACGGCGGGCGCGCCCGCGCGGTCAGCGGAACCGGTTCCAGCAGCGCCTCTCCGGGAAGCTCCTTGATGAGGACCAGGTTGTCGAAGGTGTCGGCGAGGTAGAGCCCCCACTCCGATCCCGGAGTCGGACGCGCCGCAACGAGCACGTGACGGTCGCTGAGCGGCCAGGGATGGAGAAACTTCGGCCAGCTTTCCTTGGTAAGCCCGTCGAGCAGGATGGGATCCACCCGCGTGCCGCGGCCCGGGATGCGCTGAACGGCGCCCTCCGCCTCGACGCGCCCGCGGCGCGTGTCGAACAGCACGAGTTCGCCCATCCTGGGGTTGTCGTGATGGCCGCCGACGACCGCGAAGAAGCGCAGCGGATCGTCCGGCACGGGCCGCGCGTAGAACATGGCATTCGGCCAGTAGGAGTTGCTGCCGTAGAACGCGCGCTGCGCGGTACCGTCCGGGTTCATCGTGAACAGGATCCGCGAAGCGAAGTGAGGCAGGTCGGAGTACTCCCAGCGCAGGTACACCACGCGGCCGTCGGACATCGCGGTCGGACACCAGTCGTGGTCCTGGTCGAACGTCAGCCGCCGGATCGCGCCCGTCGCGCGGTTCCAACGGAAGAGGTTTGCGACGTGATCCCGCCCGACCACGCAGGGCACGCCGGTGAACGGCGCGCTGGAGGCGAAGATCACGTCGCCGTCCGGCAGGTGGCACGCGTCGTAGGTATCGACGTCGGCGTCGGGGATCAACGGCAGCGCCGCCGGCTCCGCCCCGCCCTTCACGGACTTTTCGAACACGCGCCACGCGGCGCCGGCGGCCGGCATGGAGAAGAGGATCCGGGACGCGTCGAAGTCGAGATCCACGTCCCCGACGAAGGCGCCGTCCGGCGGACGATAAAGCGTCGCAAGGTCGCCACCGCCACGCAGGTTCGTCAGCACCGCAATCTCGTTCGAGTATCCCCGCCGCGGCAGGCTCGAATTCCCCTGCCAGTTCATCGGCAGCCCGAGCAAGCGGGTCGAGCGGCGCACCACAAGCAGGCGGTCGAAATCCAGCAGCGGATTCGCCAGCAGCGCCTCGCGGCGCAGGGCCGCCAGCCGGTCCTCGATCGCCGCGACCGCCGGCGGCGGCGTCCGGGTCAGCTCCGCAACGATGCCATCGAGACGCGCAAGGTAGTCTGCCGCGTGAGGGTAACGGTCGGGGAAGCTCGCCGCGAGATCCGAGATCGCAAGCCGCAGCGACGCGCATGCGGCCACCGGCCCGCCGGGTGCGCCAGCCCCGGCACCCCAACTCGACACGGCCATCGCCAGAACGCATGCCGCCTGTTTCCACAGCTTCACCCCGCCAGTATGCCCGCGCATCCCACCCCGGGCAACACCCCGCCCGCCCCCCCGGTGCGGTTGTCGGATACGTGGTCCGGCCGGACCACGTATCCGACAACAGGAAACCGGGGTTGCGCGAGAATCGGCCCTACCCCCTGACGCCTTGCATCGCCCAATCCTTGAAAATCGACCGATGGCGATCGGGCGACCAGAGTTTGAAAGCCACGGGGGTCCCCCTTATTCCCAGCCCCCTCTGCATCCCCGTGTGAGTGCCGGACGGATCCGGTCACGCCAGGCCGGCGGCGCGGAGGGCGGAGGCGGCGCGGAGGGCATCCTCGGGAGTATCCACGCCGATGCCGTTGTCCTCGACGACGAGCACCTTCATCCGCGCGCCGAGGTGGAGCGCCCGGAGTTGCTCGAGTTTCTCCAGACGCTCGGTGAGGCAGGGCGGCTCGAGCACAAGCCGCTCAAGAAAGGCGCGACGGTAGGCATAGATGCCGATGTGGCGGAGGTAGACGGGCGCCTTTTCCCGCGGCACACCGCCGTCGCGGTCGAATGGAATCGGTGCGCGGGAGAAATAGAGGGCGCGTCCGTCGGCCGCCGTCACGACCTTGACGACCGAGGGCTGGGCGATCCGCGCGGGATCGCGGATGGGCGCGGCGGCGGTGGCCATGTCCCACGCGTCGCCGGAACCGCCGACCGCTTCCGCAAGAAGGTCGATCACGGCCGGATCGACGAGCGGCTCGTCGCCCTGGATGTTCACCACAGCGTCTGCGAGGACGCCACGCACCGCCTCGGCGATGCGGTCGGTTCCCGACGGATGGTCCGGCGACGTCATGACCACGTGCGCGCCGAAGGCCTCGGCGGCGGCGCGGATACGCTCGTCGTCCGTCGCGACCAGAAGTTCCGCAAGCCCCTTCGCGCCGCGGGCGCGCTCGACGACCCACTGCAACAGCGGCTTTCCGCAGATCGAATGCAGTGCCTTGCCCGGGAACCGGGTGGAGCCCCACCGCGCGGGAATCACACCGATGACGCGCGCCACGGCCTCA
>CAYXFW010000278.1:0-4688 GCA_964464305.1 uncultured Verrucomicrobiota bacterium | reverse complement strand
TTCCACTTGACGGCCCCCATAAGTAGGCACATTCTGCGCGCATGAGCGATGGCGCCACATGCGTGGATCTGGAGAGCTGGCTCGACAGCCTCTTCGGGGACTGGAAAAAGCAGCGATCCGACCTCGAGGAAAAGTGGAATCGCAACTGGGCGGCGTACAAGCGGCGCGCCGGGCTGGATCCCAAGGGCAAGTGGAAGCGGTCCGACAAGGTCGAGGACTGGCAGAGCGACACGGTTTTCCCCGTCACCAAGCAGAAGAGCGTGGCCGCGTTCTCGATCATCACCGACATGATGTTTCAGGGCGGGCGCGTGGCGTTCATGCTGGCCCCGGAGGGCGTGGGCAACGACACGCCGCAGATGTCCGCCGAGGAAGCGGGCAACCGGGACGTGTTCATCCAGCGGCACGAGGACGCCATCCACCGGCAGCTTTCAGACTGCAACGCGCCGGATCACCTGGCGTCAGCCGTGCTCTCCGGCGCGGTGCTGGGCGAGGCCTTCCTCAAGCGCGTGGTGAAGGAGTCGCCGCGGGTCTACTACGAGCAGACCGGGGCGAACTCCTACGAGTCCATCCGGTGGAACCGGCTGCAGCCGGCCATCGAGTACCGCACGCCGTGGAGCATCGTGCGCGACATGGAGAACGACGACATCCGGGCCGGCGATGGGTATTTCGAAGTCCAACCGGCAAGCCGGCACCAGGTCGAGCGCATGGTCGGCAAGGCGTTCTATCTGCCGAAGTCCGTCATTCGGCGCGCCCTGGAGCAGGGCGGCACGGACGCGCAGGGGGATGCGACGGTTGGAAACGGCGACGGAACGGTCGCGCCGGAGCAGAAGAACATGCAGGGCCGCAGGAAGGACCGGCGCCTGCGCGAGTTCTGGGGGGTGGCGCCGCGGAACCTGGTCGAGCGCTTCGAGCAGTTCATGGCGCGGGTCACGACCGACGCTTCCGCACGGCCGCAGGGCAGCGAGTTCGCGGGAACCACCGCTCCGGAGGCAACCGATCCGAACGCGCTGGATGCGCAGTACGACATGGTGGAGATCCATGCGATCCAGCTCGACAGCACCATCATCCGGTTTACCCGCACGAAGATCGAGGACCGGCCGATGGACCGCGTCATTTTCGAGCGGGAACTGGACGGCGCCGGCGGATGCGGCGTGGCGGACAACGTCGAAGACGAGCAGCACGTCCTAAATGGCCTGGTGAGAAACACCGAGGACAACGCGAAGCTCTCCGGCAACGTCATCACCGTGGTCAAGCGGTCGCTTCTCAACAGCAACTTCAGCCGCATGAAACCCGGCCTCGTCGTCGACGTGAGCGACGATTGCCCGGATGCGCGCATGGCGCTTGCGTCCCACGAAGTCCCGGACGTGAGCGGGGCGTTGGTCAAGCTGATCGAGCTTTTCATGGCCTTTGCCGACCTCTCGAGCCAGATGCCGCGCGCGGAGCAGGGGGTGCAGGACTTGAACGCGCAGACGGCGTTCGAGCTCAAGGAGCGGCTGGAGCGGGCGGGCAAGTACCTGGGCAGCGTCATCCGCAACTACGACAAGCTGGTCGAGCGGCTGGTGGGGTTCTTCTACGACTACAACATGCGGGACGCCACCTTCTCCCAGCCGAAGGGCCGCTACCGCGTGATTCCGCTGGCGTTCTCCAGCTTCGAGAACCGGGTTATCCGCATGAACCGGCTGATCATGCTGCTGCGGATGGCGCTGGAGTTCGAAGACCTGAAGGTGCTCTCGAAGATCCGGTACATCTGGCAGGAGATCGCCAAGGGCAACGACGTGGAGCCGGCGCAGTTCGTGAAGACGCTCGACGAGATGGAGCAGGACCTCGAACGGCGCCGGGCCGAGCTGGCCGACCAGCAGGCGGCGGCGGCCGGCGGCGAGGATCCCCAGGTGTCCGCGCTGGCCCGCGAGAAGCTACTACGCGAGATCGCCAGGCTGGAGGCCGAAACCTCCGACCGCGCAGCATCGGCAGAGCTCAAGGTGGCGAAGGCCAAGGAGACCGAAACCAAGACGCTCATCACGCGCGCGGCGGCGGTGGCGGCGGCCGGCGGAGCGCCAGCCGTGGAGCCTGCGCTCGCGGTGCCGACGGCGGAGCCGACACCACCTGTAGAGGCAGCGGGTGCGATTCCACAAGAAATGGTGTTGACGGATTCTTAAAACGGGCATACAAGGGGGCCTACAACGGTAGGCACACAGGCGGAAGCCAGAAGGAGACCGGGCATGAAGACGAAGCATTCGACGGGGATCATGGAGAAGATCGCGGGCGTGCTCTGTGCCATCATGGCCATCCTTGGGCTGATGGCGCCCATGCAGGCGTTCGCCTCGTGGGAGAGCCACGCAAACGAGCAGGAGTATCGCGCGCCCGTTGTTTTCTGGAAGGACGTGGACTTCAACGGCACGGTGCGCGTGGGCGGAACTACCCTCGATGCGACGGCCGCGCAGATCAACGGCGTTTGTACGAACTTCGACGGCACGACCCTGACGCTTCCGGCGTTCTTCACCGCCGGCGCCGCGGGTACGAGCGAGGTGGCGACGGCCACCGCGACGAGCACCGACCATGCGGTTCGACAAACGACCCTCGTGCTGGCCAGCGTGCCAGTCATCATGCCGGCGGTCGGCTCCGGAACGAATGCCATCGGCTCGGTCAAGCTCTTCACGTTCCCGCAGGGCAGGATCCTGATCCATGGCGTTACGGCCTCGGGGCTGACAATCGCGACCAATCAGCAGTTGGTGGTGGGGTCCGGTGGGGATGTGTCCCTGGGGACCACGGCCGTGGCGACGAGCACGACCAACCTGCTGGACAGCACGGCGGTCAACCTCATGGCGGCGGCTTCCATCGACGTGATTACGAACCGCGTGGGCGGCGCGCTTGCGGCGAGCGCGCAGTTCGACGGAACCACGACGGCCGTGCCGATCTATCTCAACCACCTGATCGACGATGGCGACATGACGGCGCTGGGCACCAATCGCGTGTCGGGCACCGTCATTCTGACGTGGAGTTTCCTCGGCGACTACTGAGGCAGGAGCATCATGGCAGTCAACCTCAAGGCGTATGTCCGGCCCGCGTTCGAGGCGCAAGACGCACTCGAACTTCGCGGCGCCGCGACCACGGGGCTCGGCATGGCCGAGGCCCACGCCTTTGAGGCGAAGATCGCCGAGACGCGCCGCGCCCTCGATCACGCCGGGGTCAACGATACCGACATCCGGCGCGATTTCCGTTTCTACCAGGGGATGATCGAAGGACTCAAGTTTCGAGGCGACCTGATCGCCGAAGCCAAGAGAACGCAGGAGGCCACCGAGCCATGACATTGATACCCGCACCCGCAGGCACTCCCGATCCGGCCCCGGCACCCGCGCCGACTTCCGCCGATCCGGACCAGCTTTCCGACGCCGAAGAGCAGGCGGTTTGGGACGGCGCTTCCGCTGCGCCCTCGCCGGCCGCCCCCGCCGCCACTCCGGCGCCTGGCGCGCCTGCGGCCACGCCTGCCACGCCGGCAGACCCCGCCGCACAGCCGGTAGAGCCGGCCCCGGATTCCCCGCGCGGCCGGGCCGCGGCCTACGTGAAGGCGCACGGCACGCCGCAGCCCGCTGCAGACCCTCCGCCGGCGCCGGTTGCCCTTCCTCCTCCCGCGGCAGCCGCGCCAGCTCCTGCCGCCGCGCCCTCCGCACCGCAAGCGCCGAAAACGCTGGCAGAGCTGAGTGCCCAGGTGAAGGCGCTGCCGGAAGAGCGCCGGCGGGCGCCAGTTCCTGACCAGACAGACCCCAACAACGCGCCGATGCCGCTCGAAGAGTGGGTGGAAACCTGGGGGGCGACCTACCTTGCCATGAAGGAGGTCGAGCGCAACCTCAACTTGGGTGCCCCTCCGGCGCCGGATCCGGCCATGGCCGAAGTGCAGGAGCGCTTTGCGGCCTATGACCGCAGTATCGCGGCCCTGACCGGGGAGCTTGCCGCCGCACGCATGCTACGGACGCTGGATCGAAAGCATGGCGTTTCCGATGCCGAAGAGATCCTCGACGACAAGTTCTTCGCCTGGGCCGACCGGCAGCCGCCGGAAGTCCGCCAGCTCGCCGATTCGGACGATCCGGAGGCGGTGGCGCTGGCCGTGGGCATCTACCGCGAGGACGCGGGCCTGCCGCCCGCCGAAGCGCGCGCGCCGCGGGGACCGCAGCCGCCGCGCGACTCGGCGCTGCACGCCGGATCCCTGCGGGCCGGCGGGCCGGTGGCGCCGACGCCGCAGTCCGCCAACGGGGAGCTCACGGAATCCGAGGCCGACGAGCTGTGGAAGACCACGAAGGTGGAAGGGTAGAACGCGATGGACGTTGCCGCACCAGAGGCCCAGACGACCGCCACCCCGGCTCCCGTTGCCGAACGCACGCCGGAAATCAAGATGGTGGAAATCTGCGGGTTTTCCGAGGCACTTCCGAAGATCAAGTGCCCGTACTGCCTGCACGTCCTCTTCTTCGCGCGGCTGCAGCCGGGGACCGCTTTCGAGATCAAGTGCAAGCACTGCAAGAGGTTCATTTCACTCATCATGGTCAGTTTGAACTGACGCGCCAAGAGGCGCGGTAGACATATTTTCGCAGGCCCGAGTTTCAGGGGACCGACGAGTCCCAAGGGCCATTGCCTGCGGTGGAAGGAGACGAGGCAATGGTCATCAATCGATACGGCGACATCTCGCCGAGAACCCA
>CAYXFW010000277.1:0-4696 GCA_964464305.1 uncultured Verrucomicrobiota bacterium | reverse complement strand
CTCCGATCGGAAGCCATCCGGATCGGTGCGAGTCGCACGAGCGATTTCACGCGTGGATCCTGTCGCCGGGAAGAGGCCATGTTGCGTACTCCTATTTCGAGCGGCTGATGTGTGCCATCCGAGGGCGGTCCCCATGCGGATCCGTTGCGGTCGAAACCGGCGGTGCGCCCCGCTTCGCGACGGGACCCGGGGGAAGCACGACCGAACCGAGGTCGTACCAGCCGGCGAGATCGGGGAGTTGCGTGCCGAGGCGGATGTAGGGCGCGGGATCGCCGGGTTTGCGGGTGATGGCGAGGGCGAGGCGGTACGTTCCGGGGCCCGCGCCGGGGAAGCTCACGCGCGCCCTGGCGGTGACGGCCTGGCCCGGCATCCAGCCCGACGGCCGGAACGCCCCGGGCCACGCGGTGGCCGCGGGCCGGTTGTCCGGACCGAGGAGCGACACGGCGACGGCGCAGGGGATGTAGACCGGGGCGACGCCGCGATTGGTGACGGTCAGTTCGAGATCGATCGCGCGGCCTCCGGCCGGCGTCGCGTACGCGATGCGCTGGAGGTGGAAGTGGTAGCCGATGCGGTGGGTGAGTCGCGCGATCAGCGGGCGGTTCTCCTGGAGCATGCGCAGGCCCGACTTGCCGCCGCGGCCGAGGTCGACCCACGTCGGCTTCCCGTTCTCCACGCATGCGTCGAGCGTGAAACCGCAGCCTTGGGCGTCCTTCCGGCCGTCCCACCAGCCGAGGTCCTTCATGAAGGGATAGTCCCCGAAGAGTTCGAAGACGCCCGGGGCGATGCCGAGGCCGATGGCGGTTTCGCGGCCGTCGCTGTTGCCGCAGATGCCGTCGCGGCGGGGCGCGATCCGCTTTTCGAGGACGGCCCAGTCCATGACGTCCTTCAGCGGGCTGTACCGGCCGAGGTGCGCGTTGCGCGACAGGCAGAGCCGGGTCTTCTTGAAGACGTCGAGGTGCATCTGGATGTGCCGCCGGAACATCTCCGGGGCGATGTCCTTGCCGCCGAAGGGGGACATGTGCGCCTCGCCCCAGTTGCCGTAGGAACGGATGTCGTAGAGGGCGATCCGCGGATCGCCGTCATAGCGGGCCGCGAAGGCGCGCAGGAACGCGCCGAACTTGGCGAGAAAGACCGGGTCGTCGAACACCGGCGCGGTCTTGTGTCCCGGCGTGCCGGTCGTCGGGCGCTTCGGATCGAGATCGATCTCGATCTTCTTCGCTCCGGCGGCAAAGACCCACAAGGGCGTGGCGGAACCCTCCGGGGCGCCGCTGTGGGTGTTGGCGCACATGACGCCAAGGTTGCAGACTTTTCCGAGCTTGCCCCAGCTCTCGAGGAACTTGTCCACCGGGGCGAAGTCGAATTCCCCTTCGCGCGGTTCGAGCTTCTGCCAGTCGAAGCGCGAGACCCCCATGCCGGCGAGCTCGAGAACTTCCGGGGGTTGCCACGTGGCGTGCCCCATGACCGACCAGCCCTTGCCGGGATTCAGGAGGAGATTCGTGGCCGGCGCCGGTGTCAGCACGACCTCGCGCGCGGTCGCGAGGGCCGGGATGCAGACGGTGGAGGCGGCGAGGAGAACCGCTGCGATGGACTTCATGATGCGGCAGTGTCCCATCGGAGCGCCGCGGAGACGAGCGGAATCCGATGACCATTGCCATGCAGGTGGGGGAGGCGTAGGCTCCGACGCAGCAGGATGCGCATGCCGCGCTCCTGACGGAATGGGCGGAGGCAACGATCATGGCCAAGTCACACGACACCAAGCGGGCCGCAAAGAAAGCTCCCCAGAAGACCCTGATGGAGAAGCGGCAGGCGAAGCGCGACAAGAAGAACAAGCCGGTGACCGCGTTCTGATCCGCAACGAGGCGCACGCGAGCCCGCCGGGCGGTTTCTAGCCGGCGGCGCTCGCGGCCTTCGCTTCCAGTTCTTCCCAGCGACGGTAGTCCGTCGCGAGTTCCGGGACGATGTCCTCGCAGCGCTTTCGCGCGTGGGCGATGTCCTCCGGGGCGTTGCGATAGAAGGCCGGGTCGGCCATGTGCGCGTGCAGTTGCTGCTGCTCGGCCTCCAGCGCCTCGATGCGGCCGGGCAGGGAGTCCAGCTCGCGCCGTTCCTTATCCGACATGCGCCGTGGGGCGGGCGGACGTTCGCGCGGCGGGGGCGTCTTTTTCTCGGCGGGCGCGGGCGGGAGCTTTCGCTGGGCGGCCCAGTCGTCGTAGCCGCCCACGTACTCGTTCACGAACCATCCCTCGTCCGGCCCCAGCCACGTTCCGGGCCGGTCGTTGGAGTATTTCTCGAACGCCAGCACGCTCGTAACCACGTTGTTGAGGAAGGTCCGGTCGTGGCTGACGAGCAGGACGGTGCCCCGGTAGCCGTCGAGCTGCTCCTCCAGCATTTCCAGCGTGTCGAGGTCGAGGTCGTTGGTGGGCTCGTCCAGAACCATCACATTGGAAGGCTGCGCGAACAGGCGGGCCAGGAGCAGGCGGTTGCGTTCCCCGCCCGACAGCGTGGCCACGCGCTGCCGCGAGCGCTCGGGGGCGAACAGGAAGTCCTGCAGGTAACCGAGGACATGGCGTCGGGTGCCGTTGATCTCCACAAATTCGCGTTCGGAGGCGATGTTCTCGACGAGGGTCTTGTCCTCGTCCAATTCTCCGCGCAACTGGTCGGAGTAGGCGATCTGGAGGCGGGTGCCGTGCTCGATGCGGCCGCAGGAGGGGGCGAGTCCGCCCGGCGTGCCGGCCTCGAGCAGCAGGCGGAGGAGCGTCGTCTTGCCGCAGCCGTTGGGACCCAGAATGCCCACCTTGTCGCCTCGCGAAAGGCGCAGATTGACCTCGCGCAGCAGCGGACGTCCGTCGTAACCGAAGCCGACGCCTTCCGCCTTCATCACGCGCTGGCCGCCGCGTCCGGCCTCCTGGATGCTCATGTTGACCGACCCCTGCCGTTCGCGCCGGGCCCGCCGTTCGGCGCGCAGGGATTCCAGGGCGTGGATGCGGCCGACGCTGCGGGTCCGCCGCGCCTTGACGCCCTGGCGGAGCCACGCCTCCTCCTTCTTGAGCCGGCGGTCGAGATCCTTCCAGGCCAGTTCCTCGGCGTGGAGGAACTCCTCCTTGCGGGCGAGGAATGTGTCGTAGTCGCACTTCCAATCGCTGAGCCGGCCGCGGTCGAGTTCCACCACGCGGTTGGCCAGGCGGCGCAGGAAGGAGCGGTCGTGGGTCACGAACAGGAAGGTGCGGCAGTCCCGGAGCAGGTAGTCCTCGAGCCATGCGATGGACTCGAGGTCGAGATGGTTGGTCGGCTCGTCGAGCAGCACCAGGTCCGGCCGGCCCATCAGGGTCCTGGCGAGCAGCACGCGGCGGCGGGTTCCGCCGGACAGCGTGGCGAAGTCGGCATCCGCATCGAGCTTCAGGCGGGAGATCATCTGCCGCGCGTCCAGTTCGCCGTCGCCGTGCGGCGAGGCCTCGTCCTCCGGCGCGACGATGTCGAGCACCCGGCCCTGGAGGTGGACGGGCACCTGCTGCGGCAGCCGCCCTACGCGCAGGCCGGGGCTGCACACCACCTGCCCGGTGTCCGGCCGGGCCTCGCCCGCCAGGATGCGCAGCATCGAACTCTTGCCCGTGCCGTTCGATCCGAGCAGGCAGACGCGGTCCCCGCGCTCGATGTGGAACTCCACATGGTCGAGCAGGGGCGGCCCGCCGAAACTCAGGGTTGCGTCGATCAAACTCAGTAATGCCATGGGGAAATCATCCTGCGAACGAAAGCTCAAACCACGTCGTTTGCGGACGAAACGGCTGCGAAACGGGACGAAGAGCCGGGTTCCATCGCGCGACGGGCGAAAGGTGCCAGAAAGGCCCCGGAATCGCAAGCAGGGCGGTGCATTCGGGATCGGCTTGTGCAGGGGAGATTCACGGGGTATAGCCTGTGGCGACGGGCCTCTGCCGGAGGGCCGCCATGAAGGGCAGGTTGAGCGTGAGATTCACAGGCAGCGACGCCTCCGGGATGTGCCGATGAGGTCCGACAAGGAACTCTACCGGCAGTTGCGTGCCCTGACGCCCGACCGGCTGTGGAGCGAGGAGGTTCCCCGCTTCGACCGCGCATCGCCCCGCGAGAGAATGTCGGGCGTGGCCGTGATCCGTGCCGTGGGCGTTGCCTTCGCCGGCGCCGGGACCGCCAGCCAGAAGGCCGACGTGCGGGCATGGCTGGTGCGGTTGCTGCAGGATCCGGCCGAGAAGGTCCGCCGCTACGCCATGGCCGCCCTGCCCAAGATCGGGGCCGGCACGGGCGCCGAGCGCGAAATGGTTTCCCTTCTGAAGACCACCCCCATCGAACGCGAAGCGCGGTCGCTCGGCCGGGCACTGGACAAGATTGGCGGCGTGGCGACGCTGGACGCCGTGTCGGGCACGCGGACGCTGTCCGCACAGACCGAGCAGAAGATCCGGGCGCGCGTCCTGCGCGGGGCGCAGCCGGGCGGGATCCGCATGCACGCCCGGGTCGAACGCTTCGAGGGCCTGCGCATCCACCTGCGCTGCCGTCGCGGCCTCGAGGAGCTGGCGGGGGACGAGGCGCGGGAGTACCTCGCCCTGCACCCCTCCTTCCGCATCCTGGAGACGGGCATCGGCTGCGTGGCCCTCGAGCCGCTGGCCCCGTTTTCGCTGGACGACCTGTACCGGATGCGCTGCTTCGCAACGGCGGGGCTGGTGCTGGGCTT
>CAYXFW010000276.1:0-4706 GCA_964464305.1 uncultured Verrucomicrobiota bacterium | reverse complement strand
GTCGGGCCGCCGGGGTGCGGGCAGGGCGGGTGCCGGGGCCTCCGCTTGCGGGCACAGGCATGGATGTGAGATAAGAGGGACCGGGTCCACGGGGATCGCTGTCGGAAATTGCCACGAGAGGAAACAGAGAATGAAACACGTGTTCGCGGGTGCGTTGGCGGTGTTCGCGGTGGCGGTTCTTTCGGGTTGCGACTGGGAGGGCGCCGATTCGGATAGCGGCGGCTACGTTCAGCGGTACAACTGGGTCCGCTTCGACGGTACCTACAGTTCCGCGATGAACCGGTACATGATCGAGGACTTCGACACCGGCAACTCCAACACGACCTCGTCCGCGGGCAGCAGTGGCGAGCCGATCTACTCGCTGACGATTCAGCAGGCCGGAAATAGTATCACGATGATCGACAACAATGGCGGGACCTACTCGGGCCTGATCTCGACCATCGCCTCGACCGGCGGTCAGACCATCGAATACCCCGACACCACGACATCGATGCCCGCCAACGGCGACACGATGACGGCCTCGTTCGAGGTCGAGGGACGCAGTTCCTCGGGCGTGCACGTCAAGATCGTCGGCACCCTGACCGGTACCGCAACGGTGACCGCGGCCACCGCGACGACGCCTTCGACGATCCGGCTGGCGACCCGGACAATCCGCGGCACATGGATCGAGGCCAACGGCTTCACAGGCGAAGTCCTCGGCACGGCGCCGTAAGGGTCCGAGTTGGATTCGCGGGATTGAGCGGACGGCGCTCCGGGATTCCGGAGCGCCGCCTCCGTTTTCTGGGCTCCCGGCGCCTTTCGATCCCGCGTGCTAACCATTTCCTCACGTTACCCTGACAGACGGACAACCCCGGGATGGGATGCTGTCCACGGTCCACGGGGTCTTCAGCCGCGTCCGTTGGCGCGGCGGTCCGTGGAGTGTCCGTATCCATCCCATGGGGAGAGTCATGATGAACGTACGCTTCGGAACATGGACGGCGGCAGGCATCGCCGCGGTTGCGGTGGCCGGGTCGGTCGCCACCGCGCAGGTCAAGGTGGATGGCAGTCTGCCGGACTACAAGCCGGTGGAGGGCGTCTCGGGCGCCGTCAAGAGCGTCGGGTCGGACACGCTCAATAACCTGATGACTCTCTGGGCCGAGGGGTTCCGGAAGATGTATCCCAACGTCCAGATCGAGATCGAGGGCAAGGGTTCCTCCACCGCGCCGCCGGCGCTGATCGCGGGCACGGCGACGTTCGGCCCGATGAGCCGCGAGATGAAGCAGGCGGAGGTCGACGAATTCGAGAAGAAGTACGGCTACAAGCCCGTGGCGCTCCCGACAAGCATCGACATGCTCGCCGTCTATGTGAACAAGGACAATCCCGTGAAGGGCCTGTCGCTCGCCCAGGTTGACGCGATCTTCTCCAAGTCTCGCAAGCGCGGGGCGAAGGCGGACATCGCCAACTGGGGCCAGGCCGGTCTGGAGGGCGACTGGGCGAACCTCCCGATCAGCCTCTACGGCCGTAACGCCGCCTCGGGAACCTACGGCTACTTCAAGGAGCACACGCTCGCCAAGGGCGACTACAAGGACAGCGTCAAGGAGCAGCCGGGCTCGTCGGCCGTCGTGCAGGGCGTCGCCTCGGACAAGGGCGGCGTCGGCTACAGCGGCATCGGGTACAAGACGGCGGACGTGCGCGCCGTTCCGCTGGCGGCAGGCGACAGCGCGGACTTCGTCGCGGCCGAGCCCGCGAACGCCTACACGGGCGAGTATCCTCTGGCGCGGCCCCTCTTCGTGTACGTCAACGCCCGGCCGGGCGCCCAGTTGGATCCCTTGCGCCGCGAGTTCGTGCGCTACATCTTCAGCAAGCAGGGTCAGAGCGACGTGGTGAAGGACGGGTATTTCCCGGTCACCGCCGACATGGCCCGCAAGGCGCTCGAGGCCGCCGGGATCAAGGCCGACTTCTAAGGACCCATCCCCGCGACAGGGCCCTGCCCTGCGAGCGGGGGCCGGGACCACGGATTTCACGGATGACACGGATCTCGGTTCGGAACGGCGGTTCCCCGCCGGCGCCTTCGGCCGGCAGGTCTCCCCCCGGTTCCATTCCTTCGATCCGTGGCGTCCGTGCGATCCGTGGTTGAACCGCCCCATTCAGGCTCATGGCATCCACACCGTCATCGTTCACCGGGCGGACGCGGCAGCGCAGGACCCGGTGGGGCGTCCGTTTCTCGGACGCGTTTTCACGTTTTCTGATCACGGTCGGCGGGATCGGCACGGTCCTCTCCGTGATGACGGTCTTCCTCTTTCTCGTCTACGTCGTCGCCCCGCTGCTCCGCCCCTCTGCCGTCGGCGAACCCCGGTCCGTGGCCACCGCACCGGCCCCGTCGCCGGCCTTCTTCGCCATGGACGAGTACGGCGTCCTCGGTGTGCGCGCGGTGTCGGACGGCACGTTCCGCGTCTTTCGGCTCGACGATGGCGCCGACGTGGCCCGGTTCGCGCCCTTCGGCGATGCCCCGGTCACGGCCGCGCAGTTCGACCCGGTGCACGGGACCGCGCTCTTCGGCTTTGCGGACGGGTCGGCCCGTTTCGTGCGATGCCGCTTCGCGACGAAGTTCGCCGCGGCCGGGGAGGCGCCGGCCGCGCTTGCCCGGCTGGAGGCCGGCCGGATGGCCGTGCACGAGGGCCGCGCGTGGCAGCGGATCTCGGACGCGCAGTTCCGGAGCCAGGGATTCGAGATCGAACTGGATGCCGTGTTGGACGCGGTGCACGCCTCGCCTGTTCGCCAGATCGATTTTGCCGAAGGCCCCGACGGTCTGGCCTATGCGATGTTCCACGAGGACGGCGCCTTCGAGGTCGTCCGGACCACGCGCCGCAAGAACATCATGACCGGCGGGACGTCGATCCGGAAGACGGTCCTTCCCGTTCCGTACAAGCCGCGCTCCGCCGCCGGAGCCCCCGCGTTCCTCGCCCTGGCGGGGCTCGGGGACGCCGTGTCGCTGGCCTGGGCCGACGGCTGCCTGCAGCGGTACGACGTCCGCACCCCCTCGGGCGTCCGCATGATCGAGGAGATCGACCTCCTCGGCGACCCGTCGCTCCGTCTCACCGCGCTCCGGTTCCTTCTCGGCCGGTTCACCCTGCTCGCCGGCGATTCCAGCGGCCGCGTGCGGTCGTGGTTCGTCGTCAATACGGACGCCGGCTCCGCGGAGTCGACGCGCCTGGTGGCCTCGCATGCGTTCGCGGGCCCCGGCGGCGCCCCGGTGACGGCGCTCGCCTCCTCGGCGCGAATCCGCATGTTCGCGGCCGGCTACGGCGACGGCTCGGTCCGCCTCTACCACGTCACGAGCGGGAAGATGCTGGCGGATCTCCGGCTGGCGACGCCCGGGGAGCCCGTGCTGGCGGCGGCGTTTGCGCCCAAGGACGACGGGTTCTCCGCGGCGGGACCGTCGGGCTACACCTCCTGGTCCCTCGATCCGCGCCACCCGGAGGCGACGCTTCCGTCGCTCTTCACCAAGGTGTGGTACGAGGGCGCACGCGCGCCGGAACACGTGTGGCAGTCGTCCTCGGGCACCGACGACTTCGAGCCGAAACTCGGCCTGATGCCCCTTGTGTTCGGCACGCTCAAGGCCACGCTCTTCTCCCTTCTCTTCGGCGTGCCCATCGCGCTGGCGGGGGCGATCTTCACGAGCGAATTCCTGAACCCCCGGTGGAGGGCCCGGATCAAGCCCACGGTCGAGTTGATGGCCAGCCTGCCCAGCGTCGTCCTCGGGTTTCTCGCGGCCCTCGTGTTCGCACCGATTGTCGGCGGCATGCTGCCGGCCGTCCTGGCCTCGTTCGTCACGGTTCCGGTGACGTTCCTGGCGGGCGCCTACGCGTGGCAGCTCCTGCCCGGCCGGTGGACGCTCCGCCACGGCGGGCTCCGGCTGCCGCTGATGCTGCTGGGGGTGCCGGTGGGGCTGGCGTGCGCCGGCGGCCTGGGCGCCGTCCTGGAACGGTGGTGCTTCGCAGGCGACATCATGCGGTGGCTCGACGGGCAGATCGGCCGCGCGGCCGGCGGCTGGTTTGTCGTCCTGTTCCCGCTGCTGGCCGCCCTCGTGGGATGGGCCGGCGCGATGACGCTGAACCCGATGCTGCGCGCTGCGGGCCGCAGCCTGCCGCGCCTCGCGTGCGCCGGCCTCGACGCCCTCAAGTTCGTCCTCCTGCTCGCCGCAGCGGTCGCGCTGTCGGTCGCGGCGGCGTTCGTCCTCGACGGCGTCGGGCTCGATCCGCGGGGAACGGTGCTGGGAACCTATGTCCAGCGCAACGCGCTTGTCGTCGGCTTCGTCATGGGTTTCGCCATCATCCCGATCATCTACACGATCGCGGACGACGCCCTCTCGGCCGTGCCCGAACACCTGCGGTCCGCCTCCCTCGGCTGCGGAGCGACCGCGTGGCAGACGGCGACGCGCATCATCGTGCCCACGGCGGCCAGCGGCCTCTTCTCCGCCGTGATGATCGGCCTCGGCCGGGCCGTCGGCGAGACCATGATCGTGCTGATGGCCGCGGGTAACACGCCGGTGATGGAGTGGAACGTCTTTAACGGGTTCCGCACGCTGTCGGCCAACATTGCCGTGGAGTTGCCCGAGGCGGTCCGCAACAGCACGCACTACCGCACGCTGTTCCTGGCCGCCCTGGTGCTCTTCGCGATGACCTTCGTCCTCAACACCGTCGCGGAGGTCGTCCGCCTCCGGTTCC
>CAYXFW010000275.1:0-4713 GCA_964464305.1 uncultured Verrucomicrobiota bacterium | reverse complement strand
AGAACCGCACTTTGAAGGAACCGGCGACGCCCAAGGAATGCACTCATGTCCGCGACTCCCCTTCCTGTTCTCATCTCCCGCGCGAGCGGACCGGCCGCGCCACGCGGAAGGTGTCACCCCGGCAGGCTGCCGAAGACCGCGCGGAAAGGCAAGGCCATCCGGCGGGCCAGGCGCGCGGCGAAACCGGAGGGTGGCACGCGGACGGAGTGCGTCACGGTCTCGAGGCGGCCATCCCCGCCCAGGAGCGCGTAGCCCTCCCAACTCTGGGGCAGCCCAACGCAGCGGGTCGCGCCGAGCGAGCCCTCGATCCAGCGATGGTGATGACCGAAGATCCAGAGGCGGGGCGCAAAATGCGCGACCAGCCTGTCGCCGCCCACGAAGCCCGGCAGACCGTAGTGCTCGAAGCCCGGCGCGCTCGTCACCCCGATGCCGCGCGGACAATCGTGCGAAAGGATGAGGTCCGCGGTCCGTGGCGCATGCCGCAGACAGCCCTCGACATCGGCCGGGGTCAGCAAAGATGCGCGCGGCGTGGTGTGGGCATCCATGTACGCGGCCCCGCCCAGGCAGAGACAACGGTGGCCATCGAGGGTGTGGAGGCTTCCGCGGACGAGATGGGTGAAGACGTCCCGGTAGTCCGCCGCCAGCCGGGGCAGCCGGTCGAAGTCCTCGTGGTTGCCCTCGATCATGAATACCGGGCGCGTGAACCGCTCGCGCCGGCGCCGGAAGAAGCTCCGCAGATCGGGCTCGAACAGGCCGAAATCGCCCAACACCACGACCGCATCGACCGGCCGCCCCTGCCGCGCCTCCGCGGCGGCGATCTGGAGGTTGACGACCCCATACCGGCAGTGGACGTCGCTCAGGAACAGGATCACTGCAGCCCCCCCGGCATGCCGGTGAAATCGTAGCTCAACCGCGTCTGGAAGTTGCGGATCTGCGCAAAGCTCTCGCGCAGCAGGCGGCGCTGCAGATGGGTCAGGCGCTCGGGCGCGACGAGATTGTCGGGGGGCCGCTGCGCGGACATGGCGGCCAGTTGGTTCTCGATGCGGATCTGCATCAGCGCGCCGTACACCTGAACGACCTCCTCGTGGTTCGGCGGCGTCAGGACACCGGCGGCCAGCAGGGCCGACAGCCGCTCGACGGTGTTGGTGGCGGCGATGCCGTGTCGCAGCGCATAGAGGCGGGCAAAGTCGACGATCGGCGTCATGGCGCTCTTGATGTCGAACACATCGCGCCGCCCGCCCACGGTCTCGACCGCGATCCCGCCGAACAGACCGACGGGAGGCCGGAACAGGAGGACGTTGAGCGCGAGCTGCGTGAGGAATCGCGGATTCTCGGCCAGCGCCTCCAGCAGGGTCGCCCGCAGGGGATCGAGAAGCGAGGCATCGCCGAACCCGCAGCGGTAGTCAAAGAAGATTTTCGCCTGGAGCAGGTCCTGCGCCTCCAGGGTACGGATCCACGTCACAACCTCCCGACGCCAGACGGACAGCGGCCGGCACCACGCCACCTCGCTGGCCATGATTCGCCCGGTGCAATAGGTGTAGCCGGCGCGACTGAGTCCCTCGCACGTCTGGCGACCCAGTTCAAGGAAGTAGGCCGCCGCGGCATCGGCGCCGGCGGGCGGCGGATCGGCGTACAGGATGGCGTTGTCCTGGTCGGTACATAGCGTCTGTTCCCGGCGGCCCTCGCTCCCCAGGACGAGGAACGCAAACGGCACGGGAGGCGGACCGAGACGCTTCAGAATCAGCGGGAGTAACGTCTCGAGCACCGTGTCGGTGTTGACGGTGATGAGCCGGTTGACCGCCTCCGCGCGGAACCCCATGGCGGTCAGG
The DNA here is from genome assembly GCA_964464305.1 of uncultured Verrucomicrobiota bacterium. Lineage (GTDB taxonomy): Bacteria > Verrucomicrobiota > Kiritimatiellia > PWTM01 > PWTM01 > VGWF01. Next base: position 2,884 of record CAYXFW010000275.1, on the reverse strand, counting down.
GCTTGGACGAGCGCCGGCCACTGGCGGTTCCTCGTCGCCAGTTCGTCCGGCGAGGCCGCCTCGCGCAGACGGGCGAAGAGCGCTTCCACCGAACCGCCGGCGGAAGGATCCTGGCGGAGGAGCAGCGCCGTTTGCAGTTCCCTCAGGCTCGCCTCCCGCCGTTCGGCCTGACGCCGCAGATCCTCGAACCGGTCGCGCAGCGCGGAATGGCTGCGATCCAGTTCCGCCTCCGTCGCCTTGCGGGCGGTGATGTCCGTGGCGACGACGATGACCCCCTCCTGTCCGCCGGTGACAATCGGCGCGAACGAGAGCAGAACGGGGACGGTCCTTCCGTCCTTGCCGATCAGTTCCGACTCGTGTTTCGCGGGGGCCGGGCGGAAGGGGTCCCCGGCTGTATCGCCACCCTCCGCCCCGGCGCCTCCGGCAGCGAAATCCCTGATCACGTCGCGGAGGCCCAACGCGGCAAATTCCTCCGCCGTGTAGCCCAGCAACTGGAGCGTGTTGGCGTTGGCGTAAAGCCGGTCACCGCCCAACGCCAGGATGATGCTCTCGCCGGCGGACTCGACGAGCATCCGGTACCGTTCCTCAGACGCGCGGAGCGCCGATTCCGCCTCCCGGCGGGCGCGCTCGGCATTCAGCCCTTGGTGCAGGATCACGCCCAGCAAGGCCAGAACCGCGAGCAGAATGCCGCCGGAAGAAAGCGCGAGACGGCGGCTGGTCGCGTGGATTTCATCCGCGACATCGTCGAGGTAGATGCCGGTGCCGATGACCCACCCCCACGGCGCGAAGAGCTTGACGTAGGAGAGCTTGGGGACGGTCCGCCGGGCATCGTCTTTCCACTGCCACTGGTACTGCACGAACCCGCCACCCTGCGCCCGGGCGACCGCGGCGAACTCGACGAAGAGCCGCTTGCCCGTCGGGTCCTCGATGCGCGACAGATCCTGTCCCTCCAGTTCATGGCGGTACGGATGCACGATCATCCGCGGCGTCAGGTCGTTGATCCAGAAGTAGTCCTTCATCTGCGGGCCGTAATGCAGATTGCGGAACTGCCGGATCGCCTCCTCCTGTGCCGCCGCGCGGCTCATGCGCCCCTCTGCAACCTCCTGCTCGAAGCTGGCGAGGATGTTCCAGGCGGAGGTCGTCAGTTCGCGAATCATCTCCCGCTTTCGCTCCAGGAGACCGCGCTCGAGGGCGGGGATCAGAATGAGGAAGATGGTGACCACGAACAGCGCCACGGTCAGAAGCGTAGGCACCACGATCCGCAGGATGTAGCGCGAGTACATCGTTCCCCCACCCCGTGTCCCCGCCGGCCCGGGAACCACGGATGTCACCCCTCCGTACCCTCCCGATCAGCCGTGGGCGCCCTCCGGCCCGTGCGGCCCGCCACGAACCGCCCAACCGGCCCCCGCCCTCACGCCGTCTTCGCAGCCGGCGGCTTCCGGGTCATCAGCGACACGACCACCAGAACGAGGAAGCTGAGCGGAATCGACACGATGCCGGGATTGTCCAGCTTCAGAGGCGCCGCCGCCGCGTCCAGCCCGTATTGCTGATACATGCTCGGCGACAGAAGAATGATGGCCAGCGACGAGAGCATGCCCACAAGAATGGACGCGGCGATGCCCTTGGCTGTCGTCCCCTTCCAGAACAGCAGCATGAGAATGGCCGGCAGGTTGGCGGAAGCCGCGACGGCGAACGCCAGGCCGACGAGGAAGGAAACGTTCATGCCCTTCATCAGCACGCCGAGCGCAATGGCGATCAGCCCCACAACCACGGCGGAGATCTTGCCGGCCCGCACCTTGCCTTGGTCCGTCATCTTCAGCCCCAGCAGGGAGTCCATCAGATCGTGCGCCACCGCCCCGGCCGCCGCAACGATCAGGCCGCTGACCGTGCCCAGCACGGTCGCGAAGGCAAGCGCCGAGATGATGGCAAAAATGACGATGCCGAACGACTTCGCCAGCAGCGGGGCCGCCATGTTGCTGCTCTCCACGTCGAGCACCCCGTTGACCATCGCGCCCAGCCCCAGGTACAGGGTCAGGACGTAGAAGAAACCGATGGAGGAGATGGCCACGATCGTGGACTTCCGGGCGCACCTCGCACTGGGCACCGTGTAGTAGCGGATCAGGATGTGCGGCAGGGCCGAGGTGCCAAAGAAGAGCGCCAGCATGAGAGAAATGAAGTTGAGCTTCGACCAGACGTCGGCGCCCTTGTCGACCTTGAACTTCAATCCCGGCCGCATGATCTTCTTTCCGTCGGTCGGGATCTGGATGTACACCTTGACCTTGTCGCTGCCGTCCTTCACGACCTGTTCGGCAAAGCGAACGATGGTGGCGGCCTCGACCAGCGACAGGAAACGGAAGGGGCCCACGGGACCCGTGGACTCCGCCTTCACGCCGTCGACGACGATCTGCTCCACGTGCCCGACGGGGTGGAAGCGGCCCGCCTCCTTCGGCGCACCGTTGTAGAGTGTGCGGCCGTCGGCCGTTTTCGTGATGGACATCGCCTCCTTGAGCGCCGCCTCCGGGCCGGTCCCCGCCAGGTGCCACCACGTATGGGTCCCCTCGCGCTCGAGCTTGACCAGCGTCTTGCCGCCGGTCTCCACCTGCGCGACCACGCGGCTGCCCGGGTCGGCCACGGCCCGCACCTTTCCGTCTTCGACGGTGGCCGCGAGGGTCCGGAACGCGTGGTAGTCCGGGTTCGGTTGAAGCTGCAGGCCCTTGTGCAGTACCATGCCCACGAGCACGGTGGAGCAGATGATCAGCAGCCCACCCTTGAGAAACTGCACGTACGTGGTCGAGGTCATGCCCGCCGTGGCGACGATGAAGATTACGATCGCGCCGACCATGATCACGCCCCAGTGGTGCGCCAGGCCCAGCAGCGGCGTGAC
>CAYXFW010000274.1:0-4714 GCA_964464305.1 uncultured Verrucomicrobiota bacterium | reverse complement strand
GGACGCCCAGGTCGGCCGCATCGTCGCCGCCCTCGACCGTCTCGGACTCGCGGAGAACACCCTCCTCGTCTTCACCAGCGACCACGGCTATCACATGGGCGAGCACGGCCTCTGGCAGAAGATGAGCCTCTTCGAGGAAAGCTCCCGTGTGCCGCTCTTCATCGTCGCGCCGGGCCGGACGAAGGCGGGCGGCGTCGCGCGGACGCCCGTCAGCCACGTCGACCTCTACCCCACCCTCGCCGGCCTCTGCAACGTCCCGGCGCCGGCGAACCTGCAGGGCCAGGACCTCGCGCCGATCCTCGCCGACCCCTCCGTCCCGGGTCGCGGCTGGGCGCTGACCCAGGTGACGCGCGGCGGCGGTCCGCGAGCCGCGGCCTCTCCGCCGAAGAACGCGGCGGGCAACCGTTTCTTCGGCTACACCCTCCGCACGGCGCGCTGGCGCTACACCGAATGGGATGAAGGCCGGCAGGGTCGCGAGCTGTACGACCACGACGCCGACCCGATGGAACAGACCAACCTCGCCGCCGAGCCCGCGCATGCCGCCACCGTCGCCGAACTCGCCGTGAAACTTCGCGACGCCGTCAAGGCCTCCCTGCCCGCCGACGGCAGGACTCCCGAAGTCCGCGAGGGCCTCTGGGCGCCCATCATGGCTGGCCCGTAGCCCGCCGCGGCGCCGCTCCCTCGGCGGGAAGACGACGGCTCCCCGCCCCATGGTCCGCGTCCCCGAACGGCTGCAGCCCCGGGCGTGACGTCACTTCGCGGCACGCACCCAGGAGGGGCGGGCCGGCTCGCGGAACGGGCCGGTGCGCAGGGCCTCGATCTGCTCGTCGTCGAGCGATCCGTACCAGTAGAGCGCCACGCCGTTCCCGGGATATCTCTTCTGACAAAAGCCGATGAGATCGGCCACAAGCCGCCCCTCGCGGCTCACGACGGCGCCTGCGTCGGTCTTCTCGTAGTTGCCGACGATGATCGCGGCGGCCGCGGGACGGTTCAGCGCCACGCGCACCGCATCCGTCCGGCGGTACGACGGGGCGCGCGCGTAGTCCATGCTGTAGATCACGTCGACCCACCCCTCCTGCGCCCACCAGAAATCGTTGCGACCCTCGGTCTGGGATCGCTCCGCGGGCGGACAGGGCTGCCCGTCCGAGCTGATGACGAGCGCCGGACGCAGCGCCCGGGCGCGCGCAGCGAAGTCGCGTACGATCCCGCCCACCGCCTCGTCCTGCCATTGGACGACCCGCGCGTTCGGCCAGCCGTTGGTCTCCGGCATCTTCAGATCCTCGAGGAGGTCCCGGCCGAATCGTTCGCGGTACGACGCCCGTGCGGTCGCGCTGGTGGAGACCCCCTTGGCGCGGATGTAGTCGAGATTGACGCCGTCCACAGCGTACCGTCGAACCGTCTCCACCATCAGGTCGACGGCGAACTTGCGGAACGCCGGGTTGTGGACCTCGCCCGCGCCGTGCGGCGTGCCTTCCTCGACGAACGGATCGAGGGGCTTCCAGTTCGCGTCGGCCGAGCACACACAGAACCACGGATGCACCTCGATGCCGCGCGCGTGGGCCGCGCGGAGGAGATGGTCGAGCGGATCGAACCCCGGGGGCTCGTCCCGCAGCAGCTTCTCCGCCGCGACTTCCATCGCGGTCGACGAACCCGGCCACCGAGCCCCGCGGCCGTGCCAGATGCACGGAATATAGACGTTGAATCCGGCGCGGGCCATGCGATCGAGCACGGCTTCCGCGCCTTTGCGTGTGACCCAGAACAGGCCCTCGTCCAGCAACGCGCGGCTCTCCAGGATCCGGCCGTCCGGATCGCGCTTCGGCGCGTGCGGCGCCTGCAGAACGCCGTACAGCCATGCGTTGCGCCTCCGTTCCGAGGCGAGCCAGTCCGGATCCGCCGCGCGGTAGACCGAGCCTGCGGTCGAGGATGACCAGATCGTCGAACACCCCGTCGGCAACCCGGCCCTTCGGCTGCGGGGTTCCCTTGTCGCTGCCGAGAAACAGCGGCGTCCGGGGCTTCGGCGGACCCGCCTCGCAGGGGCGGAGGGCATGGATGGCCAGCTCGCCGTCCACGTAGAGCCGGGCGGACATTTGCCGGCCGTGGGACCATGTGATCGTATAGTGCCGCCAGACGTCCTTCTCGTACTCGAGGGCGGAGCGGCCATGGATCCCGAATTGGTTCTCGAACACGAGATAGGTCTGTCCCGCCCCGGCCGGTTCCCACCAGCCATCGCTGAGGACGGCGTAGCCTTGCTTCCCGTCGTCCCACCCCCATGAAAGCAGGGTGTGCGACGGCCCGCCGGTGGTGGACGACCAATTCGGCTTGAACCAGAACGACAGGGTTCCCTGCGCGGAAGGCAGGTTCCCTGCCGAACCGATCTCCACGCGCCCGTCCGGGCCGATCTCGACGCCCAGACCCGTCCTCCCGGGCACTAGGGACACCCCCGTGGACTCCATCGCCGGAGAGCCGGCTGCAAAGTCCGCCGTGGAGATCGACTCGAACCGGGCTCGGAAAACCGTCCCGGCGTTCGTGTCCGTCCGGCCGGACGGCGGCGTCTTCCCGGCCACGCCTGGCAATCCCATGAAGAGCGCGAGAACGGCGGCCAAGCGGCAAGCTGGTCGATCGATCACAGCAACCTCCCCGGTCACCCCGCGGCCCGACCGCTGCACGCGGAGGGACGCGAGCTTCGGAGGAACGTAATGGGTTTCCCCCGCGTCGACAAGCGGCCAGACCTTCGCCTGTTGACGTTTGGCAACCCCTCCAGGTTGCTTCGGGAGGCTTCCGCACGGCCGCGACAGAGCGCGGCCCTCCAGGGCCATCCTTTCATGGGTCTCGATTTTGCTTTCTGGAGGGCCGCGCTCTGTCGCGGCCGTGTTCTTGCGTGATCGAGGCTAGCGCGCGTTGCCACCCCCAACGTGCAGGCGAGGAGCGGGGACGGTCGTTCCAGCCGTTCCAGACTTTCCGTTCCGGACCTCCGTTCCGGACTTGAAATTCGCGCGCGATCCCGGCATTATGGAAACCTATGCATTCGTCGCACGAATCCGCCGGAGAAGGTTGCCGGGGAGGCTGCAGCGGATGTTCCGGCGGCGCGGCGGACGCGCCGCCCCCACCGGGAAGCCCGACCGGCTGGCGGATGGTCGGCTGGTCGGCGGCGGTGTTCCTTTTTCCGATCGTGACCGCCGTGGCGGGCGCGTATTGGGCGGGGGCCGACCGGGCCCGGCAGGCGGCGGGCGGCGTGGCGGGGTTGCTGGCGGGTGCTGTTTTCATGGCGGTTGTGTTCCGGCTGGTCCGCGGGAGCGGCCGGGCGCAGGGGGAGTCTCGATGAGCGCAGCGGTTGCGGAAACCAGGGGTACGGGCCGGTTCGCGCGCGGGGTTCACCCGTCGGGGCACAAGGACCTCTCCAGCCAGCGGCGCATCGAGGTTCTCCCCGCGCCCGCGCTCGTCAACATTCCGGTCCTCCAGCACACCGGGGCGCCGTGCAAACCGGTTGTCGCGATGAAGCAGGAAGTTGCCGCGGGCGCCGTCCTGGCCGACACCGATGCGTTCATCTCCGCCCCGGTCCACACTCCGGTTGCCGGGACCGTGCAGAAGGAAACCGTCGCCACGCTGCCCAATGGACGGCACGTGAAGGTGATCCCGGTCAAGACGGGTCCCGAACAGCCTTCGGCCGAGGCGCTGTGGGCCGATCTGTACGGCGGCGAATGGCCGCTGGCCGGCATCGACGCCCTCGATCCGGCGGAGATTGCGAAGGCCGTTCGCGCCGCGGGCATTGTCGGCCAGGGCGGCGCCGCCTTCCCGACGCACGTGAAGCTGGCTCGCAACGCGAAGAAGCCGGTGGACACGATCCTGGTCAACGGCTGCGAATGCGAGCCCTACCTGACGTCGGACTACCGCCTGATGATCGAAGCCCCCGCCCCCATCGTGACGGGCGCGCTGATCGCGGCGCGGGCGGCGGGCGCGGGCAGCGTGATCGTCGCGGTCGAGGACAACAAGTCCGACGCGATCGAGGCACTGCGCAAGGCCGCGTCCGGGACCGCCGTGCGCGTGGCCGCCCTCTCGACGCAGTATCCGATGGGCGGCGAGAAGCAGACCGTCCGCGCGGCGCTGGGACGGACGATCCCGACCGGCGGCCTCCCCCTGGACGTCGGTGTCGTCGTGATCAACATCGCCACCGCGGCGGCCATCGCCCGGGCCGTGCAGCGCGGCAAACCCCTGACCCACCGCGTGGTCAGCGTCACCGGCGGCGGCATCGCCAACCCGAAGAACCTGTTGGCGCCGGTCGGCGCCTCCTATGCGGACCTGATCGCCTTCTGCGGAGGGCTCAAGCCCGAGGCGGCGCGCGTGATCGCCGGCGGCCCGATGATGGGCTTCTCCCTCGGCGCATTCCAGGCGCCGGTCACGAAGGGCACGAGCGGCATCGTCGTGCTGACAGCGGAGGATGTGGAACGCTCGGAGGAGACCTCGTGCGTCCGCTGCGGACGCTGCGTCGACGTCTGCCCGCTGAACCTCGTCCCCTCGCGCCTCGCCCTGGCCTCCCGCCATAAGGACTGGACCCTCGCGAAGCGCTACCACCTCGCCGCCTGCATGGAGTGCGGCTGTTGCGCCTACGTCTGCCCCGCCGCCATCCCTCTGGTACAACTGATGCGGATGGGGAAGGCACAAATGCAGAAGGAAATGACGAAATCCTAATTCCGAAGCACGAAACAAGCACCAAATC
>CAYXFW010000273.1:0-4715 GCA_964464305.1 uncultured Verrucomicrobiota bacterium | reverse complement strand
GGAGGATGCGTTTCGCGAGGTGTGCGGGGACGCGCTCGCCGGCCGCCGGCCACCCGCGGTCGTGCACACCTCGCCGCCGGATCTGACTGCGGCGGCGCCGGCCGATGCGGAGTATGCGGACACCGACCTGCAACGCCGCATCGCATATGTCGAGAGCGCCCGCGGATGCCCGTACGGCTGCGAGTACTGCCTGTCCGCCGTCGACCGCCGAGTGCGGCCGTGGCCGCTGGACGCCGTGCTCGCGTCGTGGGGACGCCTGTTCGACCGCGGCGCGAGGCGGATCAAGGTGGTCGACCGCACCTTCAACCTCGACCCGGACCGCGCCGCCCGGCTCCTGCGCTTCCTCGCCGCGCGCCTGCCGCCCGACGGCGTCGTGCAGGTTGAGATGACGCCGGCCGCCCCGCCCGCGGACCTCGTTGAGGCGGTCCGCGCGTTCCGCCCCGGTGCGCTGCGCGTCGAGGTCGGCGTGCAGACCTTCGCCCCCGCGGTCGCCGAACGCATCCGTCGCCGGCCCGACGACGGCGGGGCCGCCGCCCTGATCGGCGCGTTGCGTGCCGCCGGGGCGGTCGTGCATGCGGACCTGATTGCGGGACTGCCCGGCGAGACGCCGGAGTCCTTTGCGGCAGGCTTCGATTGTCTGCTCGCGCTCGGCCCCGACGAGATCCAGGTGGGCATCCTCAAGCGCCTCCGCGGCGCCCCCATCGCCCGCCACGACGCGGCGTGGGGCATGCGCTACGCACCCGACGCACCCTACGAGGTGCGCGCAACGGGAACGTGGCCCGCCGACGCGATGGCCGCGATGCGCCGGTTCGCACGCTACTGGGAGGCAACCCACAACCGCGGCCGCTTCCGGACCGCGCTGCCGATGTTGTGGGAACGCGGCGCGCCGCCCTTCGCCGCCTTCGCAGCCTTCAGCGAGGCGCTCCACGCGCAACTCGACCGCGCCTACGCCCTCGATCCCGAGGTCCTCGCCCGCGCCCTGTTCGACCATCTCACGGGCGCCTGCGGCATCCCGCCCGCCCGCGCCGCCGCCGCCCTGCTCCGCGACCGTCCCCCCACCCCCGCCCGCCCGCCGCGATGGCTGCGGGACGCCGCGGGAGACGGCATGCGGTCCGGGGCGAGCCGGCTGTAGCCGCCGCCCCGCGGAGCCGCCGTGCACCGGTTCCACGTTATGGGTTGAATGGGAGATCGGAAATGGTATAGTATTCATACCGATATGGAATTCGAGTTCGACGAGCGGAAGAGCGCGGCGAACACGACGAAGCACGGCATCGACTTCGTCGAAGCGCAGGCGCTTTGGGACGACGGCGACTTGCTGGAGATCCCGGCGCGGACCCTGGACGAGCCGCGATGGCTGGTTGTCGGAAGAATCGGCGGGACTCACTGGGCCGCCATCGTCACACGGCGGGAAGAGCGGATCCGGATTATTTCAGTCCGACGCGCGCGCGGGAAAGAGAGAGAGCTCTATGAAAGCTAGGGAACTCGACAGGCAGTTCGACAGCGGGGACGACATCTCCAAGTTTCTCGACCTCTCCCGGGCGCGGCGGGTGAATCAGGCGCCCCGGAGGGTGAACGTGGATTTCCCCACATGGATGATTCACTCCCTCGACAAGGAGGCTGGTCGGCTGGGCGTGACACGCCAGTCCATCATCAAGGTGTGGATCTCCGAGCGGTTGAGGCAGACGCCCGCATAGAGGGCGGATCCGATCGCGCCCATCCACGGGCTTCAGCCGGCGGGCGTCTCCAGCGCCGGACGGCCCCGCCAGACAAGGACCGCGGCCAGCGCGGCCGCGACGGCGAGGGCGACGAGCGGGGCGGCGAAGCTCCCGGTGAGATCGAACGCGCGGCCGGCGAGCGGCGGTGCAAGGGCCGCGAGGAAATGCGCCGCGGCGAGCCACCCATAAACACGCATGAATGCGGCGGCGCCCCACCGTCGGGCCACGGCGGCCGGATGCACGACGAGCACGCCGCCGTAGACGAAACCCGATACCGCCGCGAAGATCTTCAACCCGGCCGCGGAGCCGAGCAGCATGGGCGCCACGGCCAGCAGCAGCGTCCACGCAACGAGGTTGGCGGCGATCGACGACGCGGTCCGCACGCGGTCCGCAAATGCCCCCCACAAGATGCGCCCGGCGGCATTGCTCAGGGCGAAAAGCGGAACCAGCGAAACGGCGTCCGCCGCCGATGCGCCCAGTTGCCGGAGGTTCCCGTTGATCGCAAGCCCCGCCGCGAGGCCGGCGGAGAACGTCAGGAACAGGATCCAGAATGCGCCCCGGCCCAGCACCGCGCGCGCCGCGATACGGGCGGGCGCCGCACCCGGAGCCGCATCCGAGGGAAGCCGCATCGCCAGCCCCGCCAGCGGCACGATCGCCATGAAGACCACTCCCATCGCGCGGAGAACGTCGTAGGGCGTCCACCCGGGCAGGTCCAGCAGGCGGTCCGCCACCCATCCCAACAGTGCCGCCCCGCCGCCGAACCCCGCGATCGCGATCCCCGTGACCAGTCCCTTGTGCCGGGGGAACCACGCCACGGCCGTGGCGACGGGAACGAGGTAGGCAAACCCCGCGCCGATCCCGCCCAGCACGCCGATGCAAAGCGTCGTGAGCCGGAAATCCTGCGCGCTGAACCCCGCCGCGACCCACGCCCCGCCGAAGAGGAGCCCGCCGACCACCGCCTTCACACGGGGCGGGATACGATCGGGCACAGACGCCAGCACCGCCATGGTCAGGGGGAAGACATAGTAGAAGATCGCGAACGGCGCCTGGACGGCGCCCTGGCCGAGCCCCGACGACTCGCGCAACGGCGCCACGTAGACCGCCCACGAGTACGTCGCGCCGAGACAGATCTGCATCGCCACCGCCGCCGGGAGGACCAGCAGGCGGGTCAGATGTTCGGGAGGAGGAGTTTCAAGTTCCAAGTCCCAAGTCTCAAGTTTCACCCTCGACCTCCCGCCCTTCACCCCTCACCGCCTTACTCCCTGCTCGCCCTCCACCTTCCACCCTCCACCTTCCACCGCCTTGCTCCCTCCCCGCGGCACGGATTGCGACCACGGCGCCGGCGATCAGGAGGATGGAGGCGATGTAGAAATCCCGGAGCGGAATCTCGCCGAAGAAGGCCCAGCCCATCATGCCGGCGTAGATAAACTGCGTCAGGTTCGCGAGGGAGACGGTCTGCGGACGCATGTTCCGCACGCTGTAGTTCAACGCGCCGTGGCCCAACACCGTGGGGATCAATCCGAGCCCCAGGAGGGGCCAGATCTCGCGCGTCCAGTCCAGCCCGGAAGTCTGCGGCTGCAAAAGCGCGAACGGGAGGCAGACCAGCGCGGCGGCGAAGTAGAGCGGAACGAGATAGAGCCAGACGGTCGGAGCGCTCCGGTTGACGCGACCGAGGGCGAAGTACCAGGAAAAGAAGACCATCGACAGGAGGCAGATCAGGTCGCCCAGGAAGGACTCGCGGCTGACGCGGAAGTCGGAGGCGACGAGCAGGGCGACCCCGGCCAGCCCCAGGAGCGTGCCCGCCAGCTCGCCGCGCGAAATCCGCTCGCGGGACAGAACCCACGAAAAGAGTGGCAGGATCGCCGGCGTCAGATTGACGAGCAGCGAGGCGTTGGCGATCGAGGTCATGCGGACGGCGACGATCCACGACATGAAGTGCAGCGCCAGCAATGCGCCGGGCCACACCGACGCCGCAGCGTCGCGTGCGCCGAACCTCCCGCGGTGCGCCCGTAGATCCCGGAGGAACAGCGGCAGCAACGCGAACGCGGCGACCAGCAGCCGCCCCGCCGCCAAGCGCACCGGCTCGATCTGGCTTGCCCGAACCAGGTTCGCTGCCGCCGCACAGGCGAGAACGCCGCCAAAAAGGATGAGATAGCGCCGAAACACGATTCGTCCAATGTACCAGCCCGCCTCCGCCCCCGCCATAGAAACGGCGCGACGGGGGGAGGTGGGGCGGTGGGGCAGTGTGGCAGCGGTGCCGGTTCCACCGGGCTTGTCCCGGTGGGGAGGAAAAAGCGGTCGAGTCCCACTGCGCAGAGCCGCGCCCACCCCTGCGCGGTTCTTCCAACCCTTGGAACCCCGCGACGCACCATCGTCCAACCCTTGGAACCCACCGTGCCCTCCCGCCTCCGCAGCGCCTCCGCAGCGTTGACAGCGGGGGCGCGGGGGGACTACAAGCGCGGGCGTGCGTCGCCCGGCGGGCCGCAGGTCCGCACGGTGACCGGTGGAAAGGACTCCGTACGCCATGAACCGCACTGCCGCATGCCTCGCGCTTCTTCTCGCCGCCGCCCTGCCCGCCGCGCAGGCGGACGTGCGCCTGCCGCACGTCTTCGGATCGCACATGGTCCTCCAGCGCGGGATGAAGATCCCGGTGTGGGGCTGGGCCGCGCCCGGCGAGATGGTGTCCGTGAAGATCGGCACGGGGCCGGCCGTATCGGCCCTCACGACCGCCGCCGGCGAATGGCGCGTGATGCTGCCCCCGATGCCGGCCGGCGGACCGCACACGCTGACCGTCGCGGGCCGCACGACCGTGATCCTGGAGGACGTGCTCGTCGGCGAGGTCTGGCTCTGCTCGGGCCAGTCGAACATGGAGTGGACCCTCGGCAACGCGGACCGCGGCGCGGAGGAAGTCGCCGCGGCCGACTGGCCGCAGATCCGGCACCTCGGCATCCCGAAGGTCACGTCGGCCGTTCCGGAAAAGGATGTCAATGCGGAATGGCG
>CAYXFW010000272.1:0-4728 GCA_964464305.1 uncultured Verrucomicrobiota bacterium | reverse complement strand
GCCTTTCGGAGTTCGGCGACAAACCGGAGACGGCCCTGCCTTACCTGCGCCGTCTCGTCGAAGAGTCGCAGACGCCGGGCGAGAAGGAGCGGTGGCGCGTGCGGCTGATCAAGCTGAACATCCGGCTGAACCGCGCCGAACCCCGCGTGTACGGGCTTCGCGAGGCGATCGACCTCACCCGCGAGCGGGTGGACTACGATCCCAAGTCGGCCGATGCACGGCTGCTCCTGGGCGAGCTGCTCCTCATGGATGGCATGCAGGCGGACGCCGAACGCGAATTCATCCACGTGCTGCGCGAGATGAACCCCTACAACATCCGGGCGCGGCGGGGCCTTCTGGAAACCTATCTCGCGGTGAAGCAATATGAGCCCGCCCGGGAACAGCTTGCGGCCATCAGCCGGTTCAACCCCCAGGATCCGTACCTGCTCTACCACCTGGCCCGTCTCGAATCGGCCCGCGGCGATTTCTTCAAGGCGCACGAGGCGCTGGACAAACTCGAGGCGACGGGCCAGCAGGGCGCGGTGGCGGTGCTGCTCTACCACGGTCTCACCCCGAGCCGCTACTTCGCCGAGGCACTTTCCATCGAGCGGATGCGCGAACATATGACCGCCCTGCAGAAGGCGAGGGTGAGGTTTGTGAAGTGCAGCGAGATCCCCCTCCTGCTCGGCCAGAACCGGACCCAGACGCCCGCGTCGAGGCCCATGCTCCTCGGCACCGGCCTGGCCCGGCCCGCCGGCGCCGTTCCGCTGAACGTCGCCATCAGTTTCGACGACGCCCGGCGCGACTCGATGAAGTTCGGCACCGAGATCGGCAAGGAACTCGGTCTCGTCTTCTCGATGCACGTTCCCGTCGGCTACATCCAGCGGAATCACTCCTTCATCTCCTCGTGGGACATGCTGCAGAAGTACAAGGCGGAGGGCTGCTGGGAGTTCGGCGGGCACATGCTCGACGGCGCCATCCTTGCCCCGGTGGACTCGTCGGGGCGCGAGTGGCACGCGCTGCCGAACCTGACGTGGAACAAGGATCTGAAGCGCATGGAAACGATCTCGGAGTACGACCGCCGGTTGTCCCGCGAGTTCTCCGAGAGCCGCAAGATCCTCACGGAGCAGCTCGGCGGCCCCATGAACTTCATGGCCTACCCGTTCGGCGACATCGGGCAGGAGGACGAAACCAACGCGGACGATCCGGCCGGCCGGATTCTCACGCACGCGCGCCGGAACTTCGAGGCCGGTTTCATCCAGAGCGTCTTCGGCCACGCGGTGGCCGGCGACGATCCCCTGCTCTACCAGCGCCACGAGATGGACCGCTGGTCGAGCGGTCAGGACACCGTCGATTACATCTACGAGCACCATCCCATCTATCTCGCCCGCCGGCTCCGGGCGGAATACTCGGCGCTGGAAGGAAAGCTCTACAGGGCCCGCGAGGCGTTGCAGGATCTCGAGCGGGACGGGTATCCCGAACGACCCCTGGCCAAGGTGAAGAAGTATGTCAACGACCGCCTGTCGCAGGCCTTCGGCTCGGCCACGCCGGGCGCCGGTTCGATCCAGAAGTCGCCATGGACGATCGAAATCCGCAAGCCGTACGTGGGCGCCAGCGCCGAGTACTTCCGGGACAACCAGGAGCGCCGGAGCTGGCGTCTCTTCGGCCTGGCCGGCGTCAACGTCACCCCGAATCTGCTGCTCGAAGGCCGCGCGGGCATCGGCCGGCTGACCCAGGACGTGACGGACATCCTCACCAACCCCGTGCCGGTGGGGAGCACGGCATCGGCCACAACGACGCAGCGGACCCGCCGCATCGACATCGACGAGCGCAGCGTCGGCGGCCGCGCCGTGGTCACCTTCCCGAATGGCATCTACCTCTCCGGCGACATCCTGCAGCGGTCGTTCTCCGGCGACGTGGACCGCAACATGATCGCGTGGGCCCTGGAGACGCAGGTGCGTCCCTTCCAGCCGGTCGACATCCTCGCGCGCTACGAGCATGACATGGCGCCGTCCGCCCTGGCGATCGCCGAGAACATCGACTACAACCTTTGGACGTTGGTCGGCAATGCCCGCCTGCGCGACGACTGGAACCTCGTCGCCGCGGTGACGCACTACGACTTCTCCGACGACAATACGCGCGATCACCTGACGGCCGGCACCTCGTGGATGCTCGATGCCCGTACGGGGCTCAAGCTGGGCGTGCGCGCCTCCTACGACACATCCGAGAACGAAAGCCGGGCCTACTGGACCCCCTACCATCTGCAACGCTACTACGCGGAGGGCGGGTTCCAGGGCAATCGCCTGCGCACCTACTATAACGTCAGGCTCAGGCTGGGTATCGGCAAGGAGGATGTCCGGCCCGAGGAGGAGCAACGTTACCGCGAAACCGTCGCCCGGGCGACCGCGCAGTCGTTCGATCCGGGGGATCCGCCGGACGAGGGCTGGGAACCGGTGTTCGGCCTCGCCGCCTCCGCACGGAAGGCCATCGGCGAGCACTGGATGATCAACGGCGAGTTCTCCTACAACAAGAACCCGAATTACAACGAGATCACCTTGCTGGGCGGGCTGCGGTACAAGTTCTGACGCCCGGCTGCGACCTTCGGATCCAGCGTGCTCTTTCCGACCGTAACGTTCGCCCTGTTCTTCGCGCTCGTCTACACCGGGCACTGGCTGCTTCTGCGCCGCCCCCTCGCGTGGAAGGGGTTCCTGCTGGCGGCCAGCTACGTCTTCTACGGCTACTGGGACTGGCGGTTTCTGCTCCTGATCGGGGGTTCGTCGGTCGTGAACCACGCGGCAGCGGTGGCGATCGCGCAGTCCGGATCCCTCCGCACACGACGGGCGCTGGTGACGGGCGCGGTGATCGCGAACCTGGCCGTCCTCGGGTTCTTCAAGTACTACGGGTTTTTCGTCGTGAACGCCTACGCCCTCTGCGGGACGCTCGGCATGCCCTGCCCGTTCCCCCTGCTCGACGTGGTGCTGCCGGTCGGCATCTCCTTCTTCACGTTCCAGGCGATGAGCTACACGATCGACGTCCATCGCAAGGTCATCCCGCCCGCCGCATCGCACCTCGACTTCGCGCTTTACCTGGCGTTTTTCCCGCAACTGGTCGCCGGTCCGATCGTGCGTGCCAGCACGCTGCTGCCCCAGATCGAGCGGCCCTCGCCGCTGGCGCGGATCGACGTCGGCCGCGCCACGGTGCTGATCCTCGGAGGCCTCTTCAAGAAGATCGTCGTCGCCAGCGCGCTCGCGACCCGGCTGGTCGAACCGGTTTTCGACAACCCCGAGTTGTACGGCGCGGCGGATGTCATGCTCGCCGTCTACGGCTACTGCGTCCAGATCTACTGCGACTTCTCCGCCTACTCGGATATCGCCATCGGCGTCGCCCTGCTGATGGGCTTCCACTTCCCCGTCAACTTCGACGCGCCGTTCTTCTCCGCGTCCTTCCAGGAATTCTGGAGACGCTGGCATATTTCGCTGTCCACATGGCTTCGCGACTATCTCTTCTTCCCCCTCGGCGGCTCGCGCGGCTCGGAGGGACGGATTTCCTGCAATCTGTTCCTGACGTTCCTGCTCGGCGGGCTCTGGCATGGCGCGGGTTGGAACTTCATGATCTGGGGCGCGCTCCATGGGGTCTTTCTGATCGCGGAGCGGCAAATCGCGCGAATCCGCGGCGTCGCCCGGCAGACGGCGGCCGCCCTCTCTCTTCCGTCCAGGGTCCTGCGCGCCGCCCTCGTGTTTCACCTTCTCGGCTTCTCGCTCATCTTCTTTCGAGCCCGCACGCTGGACGACGCGATGACGATGCTGCGGGCGCTGGGCGATGGGCGGCCGGCGACGATGGCGACGGCGCCCGCCCTGGTCCTGCTCGTCGTGGGCTTCGCCACCCAGGCGCTGGACGGGAACCGCGCCCGGAGACTTTGGGATGCCTGGGCGCGGCGGCCGGCTTGGGTCCAGGGTCTGGCCGCTGCGGCCATCCTGACCGTGATCTGCGCGCTCGGTCCGCGCGGTGTGGCCCCGTTCCTTTACTTCCAGTTCTAGGAGACGCGAATGACCCTGAAGGCGATTGAAGAAACCCGGCTGGCCGAAGGCGCCGGCGTATCCCGCGGGACGGTCCACCGGGCGCTCGCCGTGTTCTTCGTCGCCGGCGCGCTCCTGAACGGGGAGAATCTCCTGCGAAGCGCGGAGCGGATGGAGCACGGGCGCCCCATCCGGTCAGTCTGGATCGCCGCCGCCCGCCCCATCGCCGCCGTCTCGCGCACCCTCGGCCTCGGCGCCCCACGACGCTGGATCGAAGCCCGCGTCGCGGCACTGGACGAACCGCACTGAGCCGGCGCGCCTCCGGTCCCGACGCGACTTGGCCTTGCGGTCTGGCGTCGGGGTGGCGGGACAACGGCCACCGGCTTGACAGGGAGGCGGGGCGGGTGACAGGGTGAAACGGGTTCACCCACGCGGAGAGTGGCATGCGCGTTCCATTGGAATGGCTTCGGGAATATGTGGCGTTCGAGGACACCCCCCAGGGGCTGGCCGGGCGTCTGACGTTCGGCGGCATCGAGGTCGAGGCGATCGAGCCCGTCGGCTCCGATTTCGCCGGCCTCGTCGTCGGCGAGGTTCGCACCGTCGAGCGGCATCCGAACGCTGACCGGCTGACCGTCTGCCGCGTCTTCGACGGCAC
Organism: uncultured Verrucomicrobiota bacterium; assembly: GCA_964464305.1. Classification (GTDB taxonomy): domain Bacteria; phylum Verrucomicrobiota; class Kiritimatiellia; order PWTM01; family PWTM01; genus VGWF01. Next base: position 78 of record CAYXFW010000272.1, on the reverse strand, counting down.
GGCGGAAGTCCAGGTGGTCTGCGGCGCTCCGAACGTCAAGGCGGGCGGCCGCTACCCGTTCGCACCCGAAGGCGCGAC
>CAYXFW010000271.1:0-4738 GCA_964464305.1 uncultured Verrucomicrobiota bacterium | reverse complement strand
GAGCCCCCCCGGCTTCCGCCCGCAGCACATTCGGGCCGCCGTCGAGGCGGGTAAGCATGTTTTCGCCGAGAAGCCGGTCGCCGTGGACCCGGTGGGAATCCGGTCGGTGCTCGAGTCCGCCGCGCTGGCCGCACAGAAGAAACTCGGATTCATGGGCGGCACCCAGTTGCGTTTCTCGCAGCCGTACGGCGAGATCCTCAAACGCATTCACGACGGACAGGCCGGCGAGATCGTGTCGGCCGAATGCTACTGGTGGCACGACTACTTCGTCCGCTGGCACGCCGAGGCGCGCAAGCCGGAATGGTCGGACATGGAATTCCAGCTCCGATGCTGGCCGCACTTCGTGTGGCTGTCGGGCGATCACATCGTGGAGAACCTCGTTCACAATATCGACGTGATGAACTGGGCGATGGGCGGGCCCCCCAAGTCGGCGGTTGCACACGGCGGTCACAGCAACTGGGACGACTGGCCGGTCAAGGGCAACGTGTTCGATCACTTCTATGTCGAGTACGAGTATCCCAACGGCGTGAAGGCCCACGCCAGCAGCCGGCATGGCTTGAATTGCTCGCACCGGCTCGGCGAAAGGATCGTCTGCAGCCGGGGCGTGGCCGATCCCAACGGGCGCATCCTCGGCGAGAAGGCCTACGATTATCCCGGTCCGTTCGACAATCCGCGCTTCATCCAATGGCGCGCCTTTCTGGAGAGCATCCGAAAGGGGGAGCCGCTGAATTTCGGGCGCCAGGTCGCGGAGGCCACGATGACCGCGATCCTCGGCCGCATGTCGGCGTACACCGGCCGCGCCATCAACTACGACTGGGCGCTGAACCGGTCGCAACTCGATCTGAGCCCGAAGACGCAGGAGTTCGGGCCCCTGCCGGTTGAACCGCTGGCGGTACCGGGCAGGACGACGCTGGTTTGAGCGGCATCCGGCCGCAAAAGGAGATTCCGATGAGAGCATTCCGACGTCCGGCCCTCGCGCTCGCGTGTCTGTTCGCGTTGGCCGGTGCGGCGCGTTCGGCGGAACCGGATCCGAACGAGACAAGCTACAAGTGGCGCGTGCCCGACGGACGCACCCACGTGCTCTGGGTCGGCGGCGGGCACTGGCACGACACGCTGCGCACGACGGCCATCCTGCGGCAGGCGCTCGAAGGGGGCGGGCGGTTCCATCTCACGTACACGGAGGACACCGGGACGCTGGGGCGGCTCAAGCCCTACGATGTCATCGTGCTCAACGGCATGCTCGCTTCCATGGCGCCGGAGGAGGAGCAGGGCCTGCTGGCCGCGGTCCGCGCCGGCAAGCCGCTGCTGGTCCTCCACGCCGCCTCCGCGTCGTTCCGCCGGCCGCCGCCCGCGAAAAAGGACGATCCGGTCGCCGGGCACCCCGAATTCTACCGGATGCTTGGCGGCTATGTGGAACACCATCCGCCGTTCGGTCCGGTGCATGTCCGGGTGATTGCGCCCGGGCATCCCGTCACCCAGGGGCTGGCGGACTTCGAAATTGAAGACGAGCTCTTCCTTTTCCGAAATCTGGAGCCCGACAACGAGGTGTTGCTGGAGACCGATTTCGAGGGCACGAAGCGGCCGCTGGCATGGGCGCGCAGGTGGGGAGAGGGCAGGGTCCTGCACGTCGCCCTCGGCCACGGAGTCAAGGCAGCGGGGAATCCGGCCTTTCAGCGCCTGGTCATGCAAGGGTTGGCCTGGCTGACGGGCCAGCCCGTACAGACGCCCGCCGCAGCGGTGAAGTGAATCCATGGAAAGGGCGGACATGAACCGAAGAACGTTTCTGCGAACGACAACCTTGGCGGCGGCGGCGCCCCTGCTGGGGGCCGGCGCCGTGCGGGCGGCCGACAAGATGGACCGTATCGGCTGCACGACTGTGTCCTTCCGCATGCGGTTCTCGTCAACTCGACCGAAGGGCGTCCAGACAACCGGGCCGGACCTCGACCTGCACGATGTGCCGGCCCTGTTCGCCGAGAAGCTGGGCATTCGCAACGTCGAGGTCTGGAGCAAGCACTTTCCGGAGCCGACGGTCGCGTATGCGGCGAACCTGCGGGAGGCCGCCAGGAAGGCCGGGGCGCGGATCGTCAACGTGCAGCTCGATGAACCGCCGTTCGACCTGTCCAGCCCGGATGCCGCGGCGCGTCGCGCGTGCATCGAGGCGACGAAGAAGTGGATGGATGTTGCCGCGGCCTGTGGAGCGCCGTCCCTGCGCGCCAACACGGGCGGTAAGAAGGACGAACCGTTCGATCTTCCCACGACGGCCGATTCCTTCAGCCGGCTTGCCGAGTATGGCGCGAAGACCGGCGTCAGGATCCTGGTGGAGAATCATGGGGGCCACAGCTTGAAGGCGGAGAATGTGGCGTCCATCGTCGGAACCGTGAACAGCCCGTGGTGCCGCTCCCTTCCCGACTTCGGCAACATGCCGGCGGGGTTCACGACCGCCGAGCGGGTCGGCTTCCTGAACCGGATTCTACCGTTCGCCGATCTGGTCTCGGCCAAGGGGATGGAGTTCGACGCCGCCGGCGGACACACGAGCTACGATATCGCGGCCTGCGTGCAGGCCGCCGAGGCCGCGGGTTTCAAGGGGATCTACTCGGTCGAGCTCTGGGCGCCGACCTACGTCCCGCCGGATCCGTTCGCGGCCGTGAAGGTTGTCGCCGAAGTCGTCGTCACGGCGCTGCGGCGATGACGACTCGCGAATAGCCCGTTCCAGCCTGCAGTGACAGAACGCGGCGGATGCGTGGCGCGCGGACCGCCGTGCAACCCCCGGGGTTCAGATCCGCGCCGGGGTCTCGATGCCGAGGAGGGCCAGGCCGGTGCGCAGGGCGGCGGCGACGGCGGAGCCGAGGCGCAGGCGGCTCTCGCGAATCCCGTCCGGTGCCTTCAGGAACGGCACGTTCTGGTAGAAGCTGCTGTAGAGCTGCGACAGCGAGAACAGGTAGTCCGCCAGCACGTTCGGCTTGCACGCGACGGCGGCGTCGAGAACCGCCTCGGAAAACCGCGCGAGATGCAGCGCCAGCGCGCGCTCGACCGGCTCGCCAAGCGCGACCGGCGCCTCTGCAAACGACCGGCCGGGGAACAGCGCCGCATACTTGTCCAGCACGCTGGCGATGCGGGCGCAGGCGTACTGCAGGTACGGCGCGGAATTGCCCTCGAGCGCCAGGGCCTTGTCCCAGGTGAACGTCACGAGGCTTTGCGGGTTCTGGCTCAGGTCCGCGTACTTCACGGCGCCGATGCCCACCGCACGCGCGACCTCGCGCTGCACGGCCTCGGGCATCTGTGGACTGGTTTCCCGCACGATGGCCAGCGCGCGCTCCTCGGCCTCGTCGAGCAGCCGCTCGAGCTTGATCACGTTGCCCTGGCGCGTCGAGAACGTGCCCTCGGGCAGTCGCATCAGGCCGAACCAGACGTGGACGAGGCGAGTCGTGACGCCCAGCGCGCGCGCGACGTGGAAGAACTGGCGGAAGTGGAGCTGCTGGCGCTCGTCGGTGACATAGATGACCGCCTCGGCCGCGAATTCCTCCTGGCGGCTCAGGACGGTGGCGAGGTCGGTGGTGGCGTAGTTGAAGGCGCCGTCGCTCTTGCGGACGAGACACGGGGCCGGCTTCCACTCGCCGTCCTCGTGCTTCATCAGCGGGTCGTCCTTCGGCGGCAGGGAACCGTCGGAGAAGACACAGATGGCGCCGTCGCTTTCCTTCGCCAGCCCGAGCGTTTCCAGCCGCGCCACGACGCCGGGCAGGCGGTCGTTGTACCAGCTCTCGCCCCGGACGAGGTCGAACTTCACGCCGAGGCGCGCGTAGATCCGGTCGAACTCGCGCAGGCTGTGCTCGACGAACGACTCCCACAGCCTCCGGTTCTCCGCGTCGCCGGCCTGGAGCTTCACGAGTTCGGCCTTGGCCGCGTCGAGCCACGTGGGATCCGCCTTCGACTGCTCGTAGCTCTTCACGTAGATGCGTTCGAGTTCCTCGATTGGCGAGGCCTCGTAGGCGGCGGCGTCGGCGAAGTGGCGGAAGCCCATGATGAGGAGCCCGAACTGCGTGCCCCAGTCGCCCAGGTGATTGTCGGCGATCACGCGGTAGCCGAGGAAACGGTGCAGGCGGTCGAGAGCGTTGCCGATGACGGTCGACCGGATGTGGCCGATGTGCATCGGTTTCGCCACGTTGGGACTGGAGTAGTCGAGCACGATGGTACGACCGGTCCCGGGGGAGGGCGCGCCCAGCCTCGGGTCGGCGGCGACGGCCTCGACACGGCGCGCGAGCCACGCGTCGTCGAGCGTCAGGTTGAGGAAGCCGGGTCCGGCGATCTCGGCCTTCGCAACCGCCGGATGGGATCCCGCGGCGGCCAGCGCGGCCTGAGCCACGTCGCGCGGGGCCTTGCGGAGCCGCTTCGCGAGCCCCATCGCCGCGTTGCACTGGTAGTCGCCGAATCCGGCCTGCGCGGTCGGCGCGACCGTGATGACGGCGTCGGCCGGAAGTTCGGGAAGGGCCGCGCGGAATCCGGCGGTCATCCACGCTCCCAGTTCATCGCGCAGGGTGGGGATCTCGTTCATCGTTCGTCCTCGTTCGAATGGCGCGCCATGCTAGCCCCCGCGGCACGGTGCGGCAAGCAGGGAAGTTATGAACGATAAGTGATGAGTGATGAGTGAGGAACGGTCGGTCCGGCGCGACTTCTACTCATCACTCATCATTCATCACTCATCGTTTTCTGCGGATGTTGGGCATTGACTTGGACCGGCCGG
>CAYXFW010000270.1:0-4749 GCA_964464305.1 uncultured Verrucomicrobiota bacterium | reverse complement strand
GTCGCGGTAGGCACGCCGGAAGAAGTGGCCGCATCGGACGCCTCGCACACGGGCCGGGCCTTGCGCGAGGTGCTGGGTCCGGCTACAAAGCGGTCGGGGTGAACACGTATTTCCGTCATGGGCTTCGCGCGCCGGCCGCCGCATGGATGGCGCTGGCGGCCGCCATCGCGTTGGCAGTCCCCGCCGCGGCCGGGGATGGCGGATGGGCGGCGGCGCTCTCTCGCGGTCGCGAGGCGCTCCGCGACGAACTGTTCGATCTCGCCGAATCGCAATTCCGGTCGGCCGTGTCCAATGCGCCCTCGCCCGCCGCGCGGGCCGAAGGCGCCGCGGGGATCATCGAGGCCCGGCTGGGGCAGGGGCGCCCGAGGGAGGCGCTGGCCTACCTGGCGGCCGAGGTCGAGGCGTCCGTTGCCCGCACGCCGCTCGTGCTTCGCGCGCGTGCCCGTGCGCAGCGCGTGGCCGGCGATGCGGCGGGCGCGCTGGAAACGCTGTCGACCCTGGCCGCAACCGGCGTTCCCCCGGATCTTCGGGAGGGCGTGTGGCGGCTGTATGCGGGCGTGCTGGACGATGCCGGGCGGACGGATGAGGCGCTGGCGGTCTGGGACGCGCTGGTCCGCGAGTATCCCCGTTCCGCCCGTCACGCGCTCGACCGGGCCGACCTGTGGGTCCGCCTTGCGCAGGCGCGCCCGGCCGCCGCAGCGATCGAGGATCTGCTCCGCGCGCACCCCGGGACCCCGGAATCGCGGACCGCGCGGCTGCTGCGCGCACGCCTGCGCGCGGGCGGGGGCGAAGGTGCGGCGGCGGAATCGGATGCCATGGTGATCGCGGGCGACACCAATGCCCCGCCGGCCGACCGCGCCCGGGCCTGGCTGATTCTCGGCGCGGTCGAGGAGGCGCGGACGAATCTGACCGCCGCCGCCGCCGCGATCGATCGGGGCCAGGAACTGGCCGGCAAGGGTCCGGTGGCTGCCGACCTTGCCTTCTTCCGTGCCGGCCTCCGGGTCCGTCAGGGCGACCTCGATGCCGGCCGCGACCTGCTGCGCGCCGCGATCCGCGCCTGGCCGGACCATGTGGAGGGCGCGCGAATCCAACTGGACCTGGCGCGGCGCCTGCTCGACGCGGGGCGGCATGCCGCCGCGCTCGAGGGATTCCAGAGCCACCTGGATGCCTACGAGGAGCCGGGCGGCCGGGCGGAGGCGCAGATGGGGAAGGGATGGTGCCTGCTCGCGCTCAACCGGGCGGCGGAGGCCGCCGCGTCCTTCGAGAAGGCCGCCGAGTCGCTGGCCGATCCGGTGCGTCGCGCCGAGGCGGAATTCAAGGCGGCCGATGCCTGGTTTGCCAACGGGCAGTTTACGGCCGCGTTCGAACGGTACGAGGCCTTCCGGGCGGCCTACCCATCGAATGCGCTCGCGCTCCGCGCCGCATTCCTGGCCGCCGACAGCCTGCACCGGGCCGGCCGCAGCGACGAGGCCATCCAGCGCTTCGCCGCCGTCGAGGCTGCGGCGCCGGATTCGCCGGTCGCCCCGCAGGCCGCCATGCAATGCGTGCGAATCCTCGAGGCGCGCGGCGCGTGGTCGGACGCCATGGCGGGGCACGAGGCGATTCTGCGCCGGTATCCGAAATCGCCCCAGGCCGGCGCGGCGCGCCTCGGGCGCGGCCTCATCCTCTACCGGCGGGGCGAGTTCGAACGCGCCCATGCGGAGTTCGACGCGCTGGCGGGCGGGGCGGGGGAGGATGCCGTCGTGGAACATGCGGCATTCATGCGGGGATGGTGCCTCTATCTCATGGGGCGCGACGAGGAGGCGGTGCGCGGGTGCCGGGAGTTCATCGACCGCCATCCCGCGTCCGTCTGGTCCCCGGATGTCCGCTTCTGGCTCGGCGAACACGCCTACAACCTCCGCGAGTACGGGGCGGCCGAGTCCGAGTTCGTCCGCCTGGCCACCGCCTATCCCGCGAGTCCGCTGGCCGACCAGGCCCTCTACCGTGCCGGCCGCTCCGCCGCCGCGGCGCGCGAGTTCGTCCGGGCCATCGAGCACTACAGCCGCCTCGCCATCGCCCATCCCGCGAGTCCCTACCTGGCCGATGCCCGCTTCGGCCAGGGCGACGCGCTCAGCGAACTGGGCCGTTTCGATGCCGCGATCCTTTCGTTCGACGAGATTCTCAAGACCCAGCCCGACGGCTACCTCGCCCTGCTGGCGTGGGGACGGAAGGGCGACTGCCACTTCACCCTCGGCGGCGCCGATCCCGAGCGCTACGCCCAGGCCCTCACCTGCTACCAGACCCTGCGGGAGAATCCCAAGGCCGGCGCGGACCTGTCGATGCAGGCCGACTACAAGGCCGGGCGGTGCCTCGAACGGATGAACCGCACGGGCGATGCGTTCGAGCGCTACATGGCCGTCGTCTACAGCCACGCCGCGGAACGCCAGAAGGGGCGCGCCGGCTCCCCCGTGTGGTTTGCCCGCTCCGCATTCGGCGCGGCGGCGATCCAGGAACGCGGGGAACGCTGGCGCGAGGCGGCCAACATTTACCGGCGCGTGGTCGAGGACGGCGGCGCGGCGGCCGCGGATGCCGCTGCCCGCATGCGCCGGATCCAAGCCGAACATTGGATGCTGTTCTAATCGAACTCGAAACCTGGAGCCTGAAACTTGGAACCTGGAGCCCGCGATGCTTGAATGGCTGAGAATCGGCGGACCGATGGCGTGGATGATCCTGCTGGCGGGGATCGCCGCCGCGTCGGTGTTCTTCGAGCGCATGCTTCACCTGCGCCGCGCCCAGATCCTGCCCCAGGATTTTCTGAAAGGCATCTTCAACGTGGTCCGCCGCCAGAACATTGCGGAGGCGGTCAGCCTGTGCGACGAGACGCCCGGCCCCGTCGCGCGGATGGTCCGCGCCGCGCTGCTCAATCACGACGAGGAGCGCGAGACCGTCCGCCGCGCGATGATCGAGGCCGGCATGGCGGAGATCCCCCGGCTTGAGCGCCGGATGGGTGTGCTCGCGGTCGTTTCCCGGCTGGCGCCGACGCTGGGGCTTTTGGGAACCGTGCTCTCCCTCATGGATTCGCTTCTGGTCATGCAGCAGGGAGCCCCGCTGGTGCATGCCGGCGACCTGACCGGCAGCCTGTGGCGCGCGCTCGTCTGCACGGCAGCCGGGTTGGCCACGGCCATTCCGTGCTTCGCGGCCTACAACCTGCTCGTCGGCCGCGTGGAGAGCATCCTGCTCGACATGGAGCGGGCGGTGGGCGAGGTCCTGGACCAACTCGCCCAGGAACGGCGCCGTCTCGCAGGGAGGGGGGAATGAGCGCGTCCGTCGACCGCCGCCCCGCCGAATCCCCGATGTTCCCCCGGGTCTTCCGCCCGCGCATGCGTCGCGTGGCGGCGCCGATCGACGCGGTTGCGTTTCTCAACGTGATTCTCGTCGGCGTTCTCTTCTATCTGCTCCGGGCCCCGTTCATTCTGCAGCCGGGCATCCGGATCGAGCTTCCGGAGTCCGCCTTCACCGATGGACAGCCGTACGACGCCCTCGTCGTCACCGTGTCCCAGGAGGGCATGCTGTTCTTCAACGACCGGCGGGTGACTTTCGAGGATCTGCGGACGGAATTCCGGAAGGCGCTGCACGAGCGCCCCGACCGCGCCCTGATTCTCGAGGCCGACCGTCGCGTTTCGCACGGCGCGCTCGTGAATCTGTGCAACCTGGCCATGGAGTGCGGCATGAGAACCGTGTCGCTCGGCACGCGCGTGGCCGCGCCCGCGGAGGCCGCGACGCCGTGAGCCGCGCGGCGTCAACGCCCCGCGCCGGGCTCGCTCTGGGGGTTGGTCTCGCGACCGCTTGGTACGCGTGGATCCTCCTCGGGTTCGATCCCCTGCCGCCGCCGGAACCGCGGGCGCGGGCCCGGCCGGTCCCGGTGACCTATATGCCCGTGGAGGCGGCGGGGATGCCCGACCGGCCCGACGTCCGCGCCATCTGGTCCCCCGTTCTGTTCTCCCTTCCGACGGCCGTCGGCTTCAGTCGCGGGGTGCCGTCGGGTCCCGTGGCGAGGCCTCCGCTCGATCCGCCGGCCGATCCACCCCCGTTGCTGGCCCTTCGCATCCAGACGCCGGTCCAGACGGCGGTTCCCCTCGCGCCCGTGCCCTTGCCGGCCTTCGTCCCGCCGCCCCCCCCGCCGCCGGCGCCGGCCGGGACGACGATGACACCGCTGGAGGGCGCGATTCCGCCCGATGCCGGATTCCCCGTGGCGTCCGTGGCCTGCGGCGACCGGTCGTGGGAGGCGGAGGCGCAGGTGGCATTCGGCGGTGACGGTCTTCCGCTCCACGCATTCGTCGAGTCGGCGGACGCGCCGCCCGGGGTGCGCCGTGAAATCGCGCGCGGTCTTCACCGGTGGCGCAGGCCCGCCGGGGGCGCCGCAGGCTGGGTCCGCGTCCGGCTCGTCCATTCCGGGACCGCCCCGGCGGAGGTCAAGCCGTGATGGTCCGGCTTCCATCCGTGATCCTGCTCGCCACGGCCGCCTCCCTGGCGGGGATCGTCGCCCTGTGGGTCCAGTGGATGATCCGCGACGGCGTGCGCCGCGGGCGCTCGCGCCGCACCGCGATCTACCGGTGCGAGTCCTGCGGCCATGTGTACGAGGACGTCCGCAACCTGCCGCTCTCGACCTGCACGCGCTGCGGGACACTCAACGAGGCGGTGCGCCGGTAGGCCCGGCGGGCGCGACCTGCTTCTCGACGCGGTGCAGTTCGACGCTCCGGTCTTCGCGCA
>CAYXFW010000269.1:0-4767 GCA_964464305.1 uncultured Verrucomicrobiota bacterium | reverse complement strand
CTCGGCGGGAGGATCTCGGGCTTCATCGGCATCGCCGCCGTGGTCCTCGGCGTCGCCTTCTTCGTCGCCTACGCCGTTCAGCACGCCTGGATCGGCCCGGCCCTGCGCGTCACGCTCGGCCTGCTCGCGGGCGCCGCGCTCGTCGGCGTCGGCCACGTCGTCGGCCGGCGCAGCGCACGGCATGCGCTCTTCGCACGGGTGTTGACCGGCGGCGGCGCGGCACTGTTCTACTTCAGCGTCTACGCCGCCGGCGGCATGTACGGCCTGATCGGGCCGGTCGCCGCCCTCGCGACCCTGGCCGCCACGGCAGGCGCCGTGCTCGTACTGGCCGCGCTCTACGACAGCCAGTTCGTCGCGCTGATGGCGCTCTTCGGAGCCTTCGTCGCGCCGGCGCTCGTACGGACCGAATCCCCGAACGGCATCTTCCTTCTGACGTTCGCGGCCGGCGTGAACGTGCCGGTCATCCTGCTCGGTCTCAAGCGGCGCTGGCAGGGGCTGTACAACGTTGCGTTCGGCCTGACCTGGATCACGTTCTTTGCCGCCATCGACCGCGGCCTGGACGGGCTGGGCGTTGACCGGTGGATCGCCCGGCTCGGTTTCGCGCTGCTCTTTTTCGGCCAGTTCGCCGCGCTCAACCTTCTCAAACTCGTCCGCGAAACGCAGCCGGCCGGGCGGGCGCTGGACCAGGCGCGGACCGTGATCGGAACCCTGCTCCTCCTGATGGCCACCTATTGGACCCTGAACGAGGCGAAGTTGGACGACTGGATCGGCGCGGTCTTCGTCGCCGAGGCCGCCGGCCTCGCCGGCCTCGCCGCCCTGGCCCGGGAACGGCTGCCGCGGTTCACATGGGACGCCGTTTCATTCCTGCTCGGAGCCCTCACGTTCGCCAGCCTCGCCCTCCCGGCGCAGCTCGACGGCGCATGGGTCTCGGCCGGATGGGCCGTCGAAGGCGTGTTGGTGGCGTGGTTCGCGGGACGGGCGGGCGTGCCGCTGTTGCGCGTCGCCGCCGTCATCCTGGGCGCCATCGGCCTGCTGAAGTCGATGGTCTTCGATCCGACGCTCTACCCCGCCCACCCGGATCTGTTCCTCAACGGGCGCTTCGCGGTCAACCTGTTCGCCGCCGTCGCTTTCGGTCTTCAGGGCCGCCTTCTCGGCCCAGCCCGCACCCCCGGGGAGCCGGGACCGCGGGCCCCCGGCGACGCCTACTGGATCGCCATGACCTGCGGCCTCGTCGCCGCGGTGTTCGCCGACGTGTTGTGGCTGCGGGGCATGGAAGACGCCGCCGGAGCGGCGCTGACCACCGCGGCGATCGCCGTGGCTGGCATCGTCATCGCGCGGGTCGTCCGCGACGGTCCCGTTTCGCGCCCCCTGGCCATTTTCGGCTCGATCCTGCTCTTCGCCGCCTGCGCCAAGCTCGCGGTTCTGGACCTTGCCGCCGCGTGGGACGACATGCGCGCCCTGCGCCGCTTTCTGAACCCGGTTTTCTGGGCGCAGATCGGCACCGTGGCGGCCATCCTCGCCGCATCGGCCCGCAGCCTTGGGAACCGGACCGGCGGGAGGGCGGCGTCGACGGAGACCGCCGCGGTCCTGGCCGGCATCCTGGCCGTGACGATGGAGTTCGTCCGCCTGCCGCAAGGCTGGGACTCGTCCCTGGTCACGATCTGGTGGGCCCTCGCCGCGCTCGCCCTGATCGTCACGGGCCTGGCGCTGCGGCGCGCCCATTTGCGGTGGCTCGCCCTCGCCGTCTTCGCCGTTACGATCGTCAAGGTGTTCATCGTCGATCTCGCGGAGCTCCGGGGTCTGCACCGCGTCGCCGCCTTCCTCGTCACGGGCGTCGTGCTGCTCGCACTCTCGTGGCTCTACCAGCGAATCGCTCCGGGATTCCTGCAGGCGCAGGGGAAGGAGGACGCTCCGTGAAACGATGCCTCGCCGCCGCCCTGACGCTCGCCGCGCCCGGCGCGTTCGCGGACACCGCGCCCGGCCGGACGGAGTTCGCCTGGATGCAACCGGTCGACGGCACGCTGGAGTCCGGCCGCCTCTACCGCGTGCGCGTCCCGGACGCCGCGTTCGACGGCTGCCTGCAGCGGCCGGAGCGGGATCTCCGCGTATTCGACGCCGACGACCGGCCGCTGCCTTTCTTCGTCCATACACCCCCCTCGCGCATCCCCGCTTGGACGGCGCTCCCCTCGCGACCCCTGAACCGATCGGTCCTGGAAGCCCCCGCGCGGTGCGTGCGTATCGACGCGGACCTTCCGCCGGACGCCGGCGGACCCAACGGCCACGAGGCGGTGCGTATCGTGACCCGGGACGAGGGGGAGTGGATTCGCAAGGTCGAAACCCTCGGCAGCGACGACGGCCAGACATGGTCGCTCCTCAGCGCCGGGTACATTGTCCGCCACCGGCAGCCCGTCCGGGTCGACAACGACCTCGTGCGCCACCCGAGGTCGAACTTCCGTCACGTGCAGGTCCGCATTCATCCTGACCCCCGGATCCCCAACGACCCCGTCGCCGTCGACCGCGTCGAAGTTCTTCAGTCCAGCGTGCCGCCGGCGCGGCTGGACCCGGTGGACCTTGTGCCGGTCGTCCTGCCCGCGACGGACGCCCCCAAGGGCTGGCAGACCGTCGCGTTCGACACCGGCGCCCGCGCCCGGCCGGTCGACGCCTTCACCGTCTCCGGCGTCGGCGACTACGTTCGACCGGTCGCCATCTTCTCGCGCGACGCCCCCACCGGCCGATGGCAACGCGTGGGTTCGGGGCAGATCCAGCAGATCGGCGGCAGCCGCCAGGACCGCCTCGCCGTCGACGCTGCCGCCCGCTTCTGGCGGATCGACATTCACCAGGGAGACGACCCGCCGCTGGGCGATCTTCGCGTGAGCGCCTCCGCCCGCCCCCGATGGATCGTCTTCGAGGCCCGATCGGCCGGGCCCGCCCGCCTGCTCTACGGCGCGGCGGAAACGCCGGCGCCGTCGCATGACCTGGCGCGGCGCACGGCCGCCCCGGACATCCGCGACGCCGCGGTCCTGACCGTCGCCGCGCGGACGCCGAACCCGCTGCACCGTCCTCCGGGTCCCGGCGAGCGCCTCCGCCGCACCCTGGTCACGATCGGTGTGGGCCTGGCCAGCCTCATCGTGCTCGTCGTCATCGTGCGCATGCTGCGCGATGCGGCCGGGCCGGAACCGGTCTAGTCCGTCACGACTCGCGGTCCACGCGGTTTCGTCCCCCGTTCTTGGCACGGTAGAGCGCGTCATCCGCAATCTGGAGAATATCCTCCACGCACCGGCCCTTGGCGTGGGTCGCCACGCCGAAGCTTGCCGTCAGACGGTCTGACGTGGAAAACGTCCGGGTCTCGTAGTCCTGCCGCAGCCTTTCCGCGACCCGCACGGCGTCCTCCAGTCCCGTTTCCGGGCAGATCACCAGAAACTCCTCCCCCCCCCAGCGGCCCGGAATATCGCTGGCCCGCACCGCGGCCTGCAGCCAGCGGCCCGTCCCCGCCAGTGCAGCGTCCCCGGCCGGATGACCGTGGGTATCGTTGACGATCTTGAAATGATCGATATCGAACAGAACTACGGAAAGAGGACGGTGGTAGCGTTCCGCCCGCGTGACTTCGAATGCAAGACTCTCATGCAGCTTCCGCCGGTTGAAGAGGGATGTGAGTTGATCCCGGGCCGCGAGGTGCCGCAACTCGGACAAGGCGTTGCGCAACGCCACGTGGTTGCGGATCCGGGCCCTGACGATGGGCGCGTTGACCGGCCGGACGATGTAGTCCACGGCGCCCAGACCCAGTCCGAACGCTTCATTCCCGCCGCCGTCGACGGCGGCGACGAAGATGACCGGAATGTCCCGGGTCGCCGGCGACTGCTTGAGCTGCCGGCAGACTTCGTACCCGTCCATGCCGGGCATCTGGATGTCCAGCAGAATGATATCCGGCGCGGGAACATCGGCCGCCATGCGCAACGCCGAAGGTCCGTCGAACGCGGCCAGCACCTCCCATTCCGGCTGCAGGATGCCGGCCAGGACGAGCGCGTCTGCGCGATGGTCATCCACGATCAACACCGTCTGCTTGCTCGCTGCGTTCATGATGCGTCCCCGTCGCTTCACGCTTGACCAAAAGCCCCGCCGGATCAAGCGCCTTCTTTCGCGCCCGGTCCCCGCCTGCGCGTGGGGGTGGCAACGTGCGTCGGCAGGGAGCGAGTTTCGACGACGTCGTACTGCGAGGCAGGGGCTTTGCCAGCCCGGCCCTGCCGGGCGATTCGATTCAATACTAGTGGACGAATGCCGGCTTCGGGGTACCATGGCGTGGTCGTTCCTGAAACCGCGCAGGCCGGGGACGACGGGCACTGGAACTGAAGGCAGGAGACGGAACGATGGAAGAACTGATCCGACAGATGCTCGTCAAGCTCGGCGAGGTTCCGGCCCGCGAAGGGCTAGAGCGAACCCCGCATCGTGTCGCGGAGGCCTACCAGTTCCTGACGAAGGGCTATCGCGAGGACATCGACGCCGTCATCAACGGGGCCATCTACTCGACCGAAGCGAATCACATGGTGATCGTCAAGGATATCGAAACGGAATACCGCAAAACCCTGGGATTTCCGGTTCCGTTATACACTCTGCTCTCCAAAGCTCTCCGGGAAATGTGCAAAGATGGGACCATCGGCATTCAGCATAGCGCCGGAAATTTTTGTCATGTTACTCCAAGCCTCACTGAAACGGAACTTTTCAATGCAAAAATAACCGCACCGTTTGAAAAACAGCCGGAGTTTAAATTTT
>CAYXFW010000268.1:0-4784 GCA_964464305.1 uncultured Verrucomicrobiota bacterium | reverse complement strand
CCGCCGTTCGAGAGCGGCGGCGTAGGTCTCGTCCTGCTCGACCCCCCAGCCGAAGGCGACGGAATCGCCGATCACGGCGATCCGGTAGGTGCCCGCCGGCTTGGCCACTGCGACCTCCGGCCCGCGCATGCCGAGCGAGTTGATACGAACGCCGCGTCCCCGGAAGGTTCCCTCCAAAAGGGGCTTGGCCTCGTACACGATGTCCTTGAAGGGGCTGGCCTGCACCAGCCCGGTCATGCTGAACTCCCCGTTCGCATCGGCCAGCGACGCCCGTTTCGAGCGCTCCAGCCGCGTCCGGAGGTCCCCGCCGCGCTGCCGGTCCGCGTAGTACATCGCGCGCAGGCCGATCTCGGCCAACACCAGCGCAAACAACGTCGTCCCCAGCGCCAGCAACAGTTTTGGAATGACTCTCTTCATCAGGTTCCCCGCCGCCCCGCCACGCTACGGGAACCGCCCGCCTTTCGCAACCGCAACGGCCCGCACCCCCCGAGGGCGCCCAGGGCGATCGCGATCCCGCATCCGATCAGCACGGCCCAGATGGCGAAGAAGGGGATGTAGACCGTGCGCGCGTACCAGGCCGTTTGAAGATCGCGGCCCGTGTTGACGACGATCAGGACGACGGGGCCGAACAGCAGCAGCCCGAGGAGGAGAAACCACAGACGGCGCCGTGCCGCCGGGGCCAATCCCGGTAGCGCGGCCAGGGGGACCATGCCAACCAGGAGAAGCGGCACGGGGAACTGCCGGGCGCTCAAATGAAGCAGCCATGCCCACATCTCTCGAAACCTGCCGAACTCGGCCAAAGAACTCATCGGCGAGAACGGCTCGTACTGGCCCCGGCACAGCACATGAAGAAACCCCTGCCATGTGCAGGCATACCCCATGTTCATCGGCGGATTCTGCGCCGCCGCCAGGGGCAGGTAGAGGTACGGCAGGAGCCCGAGGAGCATCAGCGCCCAGAGGATGGCCGCCCCGCGCGTGTGCCGGCAGCAGAGGCAAGCCGCGAGGCCGGCGAGAATGCCCCCCGAGACAATTGCCGCCGCCGCAGGACTCCCCGCGCCCAACCGCGCCTCCGCCAGCATCGAGACGAGAAATGCGATCGCTGCGGCCAGGAAACGAAGGAATGTGGGACGCGAGACGGATGCGGCAGCCAGGAGAACAAGCGGGATCATCAGCGGGAACATGGGCGAGACGGACCACCCAAACCCGGTCAGAAAGGCGATCACCGCTTCGAGCCCGCGGTGCCCGGGGCCGAGGGCCATCCAATGAAAGAGCAAGGCCATGAAGGCGAGAATTGCAAAATTCGTCAGCGTGTGCGTCTCGGCAACGACCGACTGGGACCACAGGGTGGACGAGAATGCGAACATCAGCGACGCCGAGACCGATGCCGCGGCAACGGCGACGCGGCCGAACCGAGGCGAGGATGGGTTATCGCGTCGGAGAATCAGGCGCCCGATCCCCGAGACCAGCATCGAGAGGGTTCCGCATGCCAGGGCGCCGAAGAGGGCGGACATGAAGTTGACCCCCAACGCCGGATTGCGATGACCATGGAGGGTGACGGGCGAGAATAGCACCGAGAACGACTTCGCGAGGATCGTCCAGACCGGATATCCCGGGGGGCGCGCCACACCGAGATAGTCCGCGGCAACGACGAGCTGCCCCGAGTACTCCAGAGTCACCGTCGGCGCCAGAGTCGCCGTGTACACGCCCAAGGCTACGAGGAACACAACCGCCGCCACCCTCCAGTCGTCCCTCGTGTACATCACCGCCGGCTCCCGTCCTGGTGTCTCCCCGCTTGGACCGAGACCGCCCGGCCGCGTTCGAAGTCAGTGGATGCCCGCAATGTCACGGAGCGGACTTCAACAGGGTTGGTACGGCTGCTCGGCAGGGAAGATCTGCAATCACAACCTCGTTGCCGCTCGCAGTCCGGGCCATGGCGGCGAGTATCCCGTCCGGTTGAATGACGCAACTGTGCCCGCGGCCCGGCCAAGCCTCGTCGGGTGAGTTTCCGGACCAGTTGGCGGCGATTACACCGAAGCGATGAGGGATGACGACGCGCTGGGGAAACTGCGTGCGGAACCACGAATCCTCGTTGGGGCCGTACCATCCAACCGAATAGAGCACGATGTCCGCGTGCTGTTCCGCGAGTCGTGCCGGGAGGACGTGGAAATCGTAGCAGATCATCAAGCCGAGCCGCCCGAAGGGCGAGTCCACCACCTGAACAGGTCGGTTGCCGGGTGTGCACCAGGCCGAGTCGCCCGGCGTCCAGAGAGCCTTCTTCCTGTGGTGGGCCATAAGGGTGCCGTCAGGTCCGAGCAGGACCTGCGAATTGAAATACTTCCCATCCTCCCTTTCGATCAGTCCGAGGCAGATGAAGATCTCGAGTTCCCGGGCCAGACGGGAGAATGCGAGAGTGGCCGGTCCGGGAATCGGTTGCGCGACGTGACCGACGAAGCGCGTCGAGTTGGAGTCGCTCGTCCAGCCCGTGAGCGAGGTCGCATCCATGTAACCCTGCAAGGCGCACTCCGGCGTCACGACGATCCTCGAACCGTTGCCGGCTGCACGACGGATCATCTGCACGAGATTCGAGGTGTTCGATGCCGTCTGTCCCATGCGGGACGGACATTGCAGCGCCGCGACACGGACAACTTCTTGCGTTCCGGCGTGCGCTCGCGGCGCGAGGATCGCCAGAGTCAGGAGTGCACCGGTCGACAGGCCTCTGAGGGGCAGCCCGCGTTGATGCCTCTGTGTGACATTTCGAGTGACGCTCACGGGTTCACAAGTCGCGTTGGAATGCGAGGTCGCAGCGGGAGGAGAGATGAAGGGGTGTGCAGGGGACGAAACTGTACTTCCGGTAGAGGGCGATGGCTTCCTTCAGGACGGAGGCGGTTTCGAGGGTCATGCGACGGAAGCCGAGTTTGCGGGCCGCGGCGAGCGCGTGTTCGAGGAGGGCTTTGCCGTGGCCGTGGCCGCGGCGTGTCGGGTCGAGATACATCTTGCGCAGCTCGCACGTCGCGGCGTCGATCCGGTGGAGGCCGTAGGTGCCGATGATCGTGCCGTCGGGCTCCTCCAGCACGGCAAAGTAGCCGCCCGCCCGGACGTAGTGGGCCTCGATGTCCGCCAGATCCGCGTCGGTGCATGCCGGGTCCGGCTCCAAGCCGTACGACCTGAGCACGGGAAACACGATGGCGACGATGCGAGGAACATCCGCATTCGTCGCCGGGCGGATGCGCGCCGATGCGCCCTGTTGTGCCGCGCCGTTCACGTACACAGTATAGTCAGACCCCCGCAGGCCCGCGATCTTCCAATCCTTGGAAGCTCCACAGGGGCCCCCGTCCAAGGGTTGGAAGTTCCCGCAGCCCCACAGCCCCACCGCCATACGGCCATACCGCCATACAGCCCCACCGCCCCACGTTCCTACTTCGCCGCTTCCGTCTCCGGCATCACCGTGGCGCCGGGGATCTTGAAGGCGAAGGCATGGCGGCAGGGGGCCTGGTCGGGGCCGAGGGCGGGCATCGCGATCGTGAGCGTCGTGCCGTTGACCTTGGACGCGAGACCGCCCGGGACGCCGAGCAGGGTGACCTTTGTGCCCGCGGGGACCTTCACGTTGCGCAGCACGAGTTCCTTGCCCGGCCAGCCGGGCGTGATGGCGTAGAGCGCGTCGGGCTTCTTCGTGAAGAAGGCCTGCTTGACGGCCTTGCCGTCCTTCGGCGCCTGTCCGACCTGGTCCATGAGCTTGTACTCGACCATGTACTCGCCGAATTTCTGGCCGGGGCGCGTGCCCTCGCTCCACTGGGCGCTGCGGCCGGCAAAGCGCGTGCCGTAGATGGCTTCGCCGTTGACCGCAAGCCACTCGCCGATCTCGAGCAGGCGCTGCTCCATCAGCGGCGGGATCGTGCCGTCGGCCGCCGGGCCGATGTCGAGCAGCAGGTTGCCGCCGCGGCTGACGAGGTCGACGAGGACCAGAACGAATTCGCGCGCGGACTTGTAGTCGTCGATCCGCTCGGCGCGGTTGATGCCGTAGGAGTCCGCCATGCCGCGGCTCTCCTCCCACGCATGCGAGTCGTCCTTCATCCCGGCCGCGTACTCGGTCGTGTAGTAGCCGCCGTGCTTGTGCCGGCAGTCCTTGCCCCAGCGGTCGTTGATGACGACCTGGTCCCGGCTGGGCGATTCGTTGAAGAGCCATGCGAGCAGTTCCTCGCTCTTCCAGTCCTTCGACGGCATGTCCCATTCGCCGTCGGCGAAGATGAGCGCGGGGCTGTAGCGCGTGACGACGTCCTTGAACTGCGGGAAGAAATGCTCGTTCACGTACTTCGCGCGGTCGGTCTTCCACAGCGGGTTGAACCACTCGTACAGCGAGTAGTAGAAGCCGAACTTCACGCCGCGTTTCTCGACGGCGGCCTTCATCTCGGCCATCAAATCGCGCCGCGGACCCGTCTCGACCGCGTTCCACGGCCGGCCCCACGTGCGACTCGCCTCGGCGCTCGGCCACAGGCAGAAGCCCTCGTGGTGCTTCGAGGTCGGCACGATGTACTTCGCGCCCGAGCGGGCGAAGATGTCGGCCCACTGGTCGGCGTCGAACAGCTCGGCCCGGAACATCGGCGCGAAGTCCTTGTAGTCGAAGTCGGCGCCGTAGTTCTTCCGGTGGAATTGCCACCACACATTGGTGGGGTTCTTGTCGGCCATGCGCTGCCAGTACCACTCGGCGTATTGCTTCGGCGCGCCCCAGCCGGGGACGGCATAGACGCCCCAATGGATGAAGATGCCAAACTTCGCATCGAGATACC
>CAYXFW010000267.1:0-4785 GCA_964464305.1 uncultured Verrucomicrobiota bacterium | reverse complement strand
GGCCGCGCGTCCCCGCCCCCCCGCACTCCCCGTCCGCCGTGACGACCGTGGCCCTGCCGAGGGGGCCTTCTACGTTACCGACGTGTATGCGGGCACTCACATGGAGGGCGTCGCGCGCGGCACGGTGAAATGGCTGCGCGTGGTGGAATCTCCGGAGAAGCGGCAGTGGACCGCGCCGATCTGGGGCGGGCAGGGCATCGAGGGGCCGGCGATGAACTGGCACGACTTCGCCAACAAGCGGATCCTCGGGACGGTGCCGGTCGCAGCGGACGGCTCGGCATGGTTCACGGTTCCGGCGGAGCGGTTCGTTTACTTCCAGCTGCTCGACGCGGACGGCATGATGGTTCAGTCGATGCGAAGCGGAACGATCGTACAGCCGGGCGAGACGGCAGGCTGCATCGGGTGTCACGACGACCGGTCGATGGCCGCGCCGGTCGGATCCTATTCGCCGCATCCCGGGACGTCGGGACCTGCCCGCCCGGAGCCGTGGCGCGGTCCTGAACGGCTCTTCAACTACCGTGCGGAGGTCCAGCCCGTGTGGAACGACCACTGCGTGCGCTGTCACGACTTTGGAAAGCCGGCGGGGGAGAAGCTGGTCCTCGCGGGCGACCGCGACCTCGCGTTCAACGCCTCCTACATCGACCTGTGGCGCCGCGGTGCGATCAAGGCCATCGGCGCCGGTCCCGCGCAGATCCAGCCCGCCCGGTCGTGGGGATCGCATGCGAGCCGCCTCGTGCAGATGTTGCGCAAGGGCCATGCAGGGGTCCGGTTGACGGCGGAGGACTGGGACCGCATCGTCACGTGGATCGACCTGAACGCCCCGTATTACCCGAGCTACGCGAGCGCGCACCCCGAGAACCCGGCCGGCCGGTCGCCGCTGAATTCCAAGCAGGTGGAGAGGTTGGAGGCCCTGACCGGCGTTCCGTTGCGCAAGATGCTGTCGCACGACAGCAACAAGGGGCCGCAGATCAGCTTCGACCGCCCGGAGGTGAGCCCCTGCCTGGCGCAACTGTCTGCGGAGGATCCCCGCCGAATCGAGGCGCTGGAAATTCTGCGGGCCGGGGCCGCGGAACTGGCGCGCAATCCGGAGCCCGACGCCGAGGGGTTCCGGCCCTGTCCGGTCGATGCGTGGCGCGACACAAAGTACGCGGCGCGGCAGGCGGACGAAGAACGTCACCGCGCCGCGATCGCGTCGGGCTTGCAGGAACGCGACGGCCGCGAACGGGGACAGGATTGAGGCATCCCTTTTGGGGGTGCGCGCCCGCAGGCCCTCTGTGTCTCGCGACGGTGCGGACGTAGTCTGCGCAGCCGACCGGTGTCGTCCACCCGGCGCACGTGCCTCCCGGGTACTCACTGGACTGGCACGATGAGTTTGACGGTCCGCTGGATTCCTCGAAGAGGGCCGAAGGACGCGCCTGCGGTGACATTCCTGTGCGCCTATTTCGTCACCGCGTTCGTTGAGGATGCGGACGGTGCCGGCAGCGTGGATGTCCGCTGGATGTCCATCTTGATATGCCTAACCGCCTCAGTGAGGTTCGTCAAGGTTGCTCCGTCGAGACCCTTCTCGATGAAGGCCGCGACTGCCTTGGCCAGGCGACGTTCGGCTGCAGGGGCCGAGTTGTTCCCCGTCTCCTTGGCAAATCCGGCTTCATACATTTCGTAACTGACCAAATCATCAAGCACATCACCACATGGCTGGAATTGCTACAGGCATACATAAGCCATTCTTGAATCGCGGCGTTCCCGGCTATCGCAGACGTTCCAATCAGCGTCAAAGAAAACAGAAGCAGGACGAACCTCTTCATTTGACCTTTACCTCGGTGTTGCGCTTCTCGCCGCACCTGCCCGCCATGGCCTTGGCGAAGGCGGGTCTGGTCGTACCCGCGGCCATGGAGATTCGTGCTCACAATCCTGCCCGTGCCATTGAGAGGGAGGCTATACCCGAACGCGCTCGTCGTCGCGCCGGAATCGAGCCGCCTCGTGCGACGCGAAATGCAGATCTGCCCGAGGTCTTGCAACCGCTCACTTGAACAGTGTCGCCATCTCCTGTTCGCTCGCGACGACATCGGGGGCGAATAGCGGGCTGGCGACGTACTGCAGCAGGCTCCGCCGCAACTCGCGCGCGACGGGACGCGTCGCGAGATCGGACACCACGTCCAACGAGCAGACCAGCAGCCGCCCGCTCCCGAACCTCGCTTCGAACACGTACGCAAGACGCCGGTTGTCCATGAAGTTGTCGATCACGGCGACGCAGGGTCGCAACGCGAGCGGCAAACCGTCCAAACACATGGCCGTCGAGCGCATGACGGGGTCCCACCACTGTCAATCGGTGTGATCGTCGGTTGGAAAATCGGCAAGCGCCGGATCGGCTGGATTGACCAGAAGCCCCATGGTCTTGGAGACCTGCTGGTGCTTCATCTGCACGTTCCAGAAGACCGGGGTGAAGGTGCCGGGCACGCCGTTGGTCAGCGCCGACGGCTGCGGCTGCAGCAGCACCGTGCCGCCCCTCCGCAGAATCTCGCGGGTCGCCTCGTCCCACACCGTGCTGAGCGTGACGCCGCCGGGCACGTCCATGGGGGCGGTCGACGGATACACCCACAGATTCCACGCATTGGCCGTCACGCCGGGACGCTCGACGCGAAGCACCAGCTTGTCGGCCTTCGCAGCAGCCCGGAGATCGCAGGCGACGGTGCCCACCGCCCCGACCTGTCCGCGAGCAACGGCCGTCCGCTCCAGCTTGCCCTGCCCGTAGAGCCGCCCATCGGCGCCTTGCAGCGACCACAGCGTCTCGCCCTGGCAGTCGCCCGCTCCGTAGTTGGCCAGGTCGATGCGCACGGCCAGCGTTTCGTCCCGCGTCCACACGCGCTTGGGCAGGCGCGCCAGCAGAACGACGGGCGCGCAGAACTGGCGAAACGCCCCGGGCGTCGTGAGGCCTTTCGACTCCCAGAGGGAATTGAGGATGCCGATCGTCGACGTCCCCTGCCCGGGATAATCGTGGATATCCAACAGCGCGAAGCCGCCCAGGCCGGGCGTGCGCAGCGCCGACTCGATCTCCTCCTTGTAGAGCGCGAGCGCGAGCAGGCCTGACGCGCGCGTGAAGTCGCCCGACCACGCCCACAGCCCCTTCGCCTTCAGCCGCTCGCCGATCTCCTCGTAGTTGTCCGCGCGCTGCGCGCCGTGATAGCGGGTGATCTCGCGCAGGTCCGGGTAGACGGCCCACTGGCCGACCTCATGCGTGATCAGCGGACGGTCCAGCCCCTGCAGCGAAGGCCCGTAGTCGAACATGGTCTCCGGCGCGCGCGTGTTGAAGCGCGAGGTGTCGATCACCCGGCCGCCGCCCCACCGGATGCCGCACAGCGGTTCGGTCCCGACCACCGGCCAGGCGCTCGCATAGAAGTCGTCGATTCGCGCCGGCGCGTCCTGCCTGTACGGATGCGTGGTGGATGTGTAGAAATGGCGCGGGTCCGTTTGCTGTCCGTAACGCACCTTCCGGGCGAGCACTTCCTGATGCCGCGCAAGGAACGGGTTGTCCTTGCCGGCGACCAACTGCTCGTTGCCCATCGAGACGAAGAGGAACGAGGGATGGTTGCCATAGAAGCGGAGGATGGCCGCCAGTTCGGCGCTCAGGAAATCCTCCACGCTTTTTGCCTCGTCCTTCGAAGGGCACGAGGTGCCGGGAACCTCCACCTGCACATAGAAGCCCAGCTCGTCCGCCGCCGTGAACGCGGCGTCCGGCGGCGTGCAGGAATGAAACCGGAGGAAGTTCAGTCCGTAACTCTTCGCGATGCCGATCATCTTGCGCCATGATTCCACATCCACCGGCGGGTGACCCGTGAGCGGGAAGATGAAATCCTCCAGCGTGCCGCGCATGAACGAGGGATTTCCGTTGATCGTGATCTGCGTCCCCTTCCTGCCCAGCTGGCGCATGCCGAAATCGACCGCGCGACGATCCGCCCACGACGCCCCGCTCAAGGCGACAGAAAGAGTATAAAGCTGCGGCGTAAACTCGTCCCAGAGCTGAACGGGCCGGGCCGCCGTGACACGGCGCTCGACGCGCTGTTCGCGCTCGCCATTCAGCTCCACGCCCCATGCGTCCGACGCCACGGCCCGCGTCCCATCGCCCCTCGCAGTCCACTTGGCGCTCAGCCGGAGCGTGCCTTTCGCCCCGGTCAGATTTCGGATCACGGCGCGCACGACCGCGGAGGTCGAGCCGGGATCGGGATGGACGTTGACCTCGGCGAATGAGACGGAATCCCGGGCCCGAAGCTCCATGCGGCCCAGGATGCCGTTCCAGTTGTACGACCACAGGTGGTGACCGCCGCAGTTGAGCTTGGCGCCCTTCTTCACCTCGGTGGTCAAGTCGAGGTACTTGATCATGTTGTCCGGACCGACCTCCATGCCCGAGTTCCGGTTGGAGTTGTCGACCATGACGGTGAGCCTGTGCGCCCCCGGCGTCAGCGCGCGAGTGAGGTCGTACACGTGGGGCGCGACCAGGCTGTTGCGCGTACCCTGAAGCTTGCCGTCGACCCACACAT
This sequence comes from uncultured Verrucomicrobiota bacterium, assembly GCA_964464305.1. GTDB lineage: Bacteria > Verrucomicrobiota > Kiritimatiellia > PWTM01 > PWTM01 > VGWF01. The sequence continues at coordinate 250 of CAYXFW010000267.1, read as the reverse complement.
ACGTCTCCCACTGGCAGCGCTCGAGAGACAATTCCGCATACTTGCCGAGCCACGATTCCGGAATCACGACGTCACGCTGATACCACACCGCACCGTTGTACGCGCGGACCGCCGTAAGCCCGCGCATGTTCGCGCGCCCCGGTGCGGGCTTCGATGCGGGCGGAATCCGGGGGTGGGTCGCCACCGTTCCCGGCAGCCGGGCCACGTCGCCTGTGAAGACCTGTCCGGCCCACCCCGCGGCGATTCCATG
>CAYXFW010000266.1:0-4792 GCA_964464305.1 uncultured Verrucomicrobiota bacterium | reverse complement strand
CCAGAAGGCGATCGACGCCTGTGCCTCGGCCGGGGGCGGCACCGTGCGGCTCGCGGGCGGCCGGTTTCTCTCCGGCACGATCCGCCTGCGGAGCCATGTGACCCTGCACATCGAGGGCGGTGCGACGCTGCTTGGCAGCACCAACATCCTCCACTACCCCCACCACATCCCGGCGATCCGCTCCTACACCGACACCTACGTCAAGCAGAGCCTCATCGTCGGCGAGGATCTCGAGGACATCGGTCTCGTCGGCCGCGGGACGATCGACGGCCAGGGGCCGGCGTTTCGGATGGCCGACCGCAACCGGCCGTACGAGAACCGGCCGTACCTGATCCGCCTGATTCACTGCCGCGACATCCTGGTCGAGGACCTCCGGCTGCGCCGCTCGCCGATGTGGATGCAGCACTACCTGGGGTGCGAGCGCCTCGTCATGCGCGGCGTGCACGTCTGGAACTTCGGCAATGCGAACAACGACGCGCTGGACATCGACGGCTGCAAGGATGTCGCGGTCTCGGGGTGCGTGTTCGAGTCGGACGACGATGCCATCACGTTGAAGAGCACGTTCGAGCGCCCGTGCGAGGGCGTGACGATCGGCGGCTGTGTCGCCCGGAGCCACTGCAACGCCATCAAGATGGGCACCGAATCCAGCGGCGGCTTCCGCGACATCTCCATCGCCAATTGCGTCGTCACGTCGCCGCTGGAGACGAACACGACGTATGGCTGTCCGCGCGGCATGGGCGGAATCGCCTTGGAACTTGTCGACGGCGGCCGTCTCGAACGCGTCGCCATCGCGAACGTCACCATCCGGGGCGTGATGGTGCCCCTGTTTCTCCGGCTCGGGGACCGCGCCCGGCCCTACCGCGAGGGCATGGCGCCGCCGCCGCCCGGAAGCTTCCGCGACGTCACCCTCCAGAACATCGTCGCGACCGACGTCGGCAGGGTCGGCTGCTCGATCACCGGCCTGACCAACGCGATCCTCGAAAACGTCTCGCTCGCGAACATCCAGTTCCGGTTCGAAGGCGGCGGCGCCCGCGCGCTGACCGAAAAGAGCGTCGCCGAGCTCCCGCGGAATTACCCCGAGGGCCGGATGTTCGGCGAGCTGCCGGCCTATGGCTTCTATTGCCGCCATGTGAAGGGGCTGCGGTTTTCCGGTATCCGGTTGCAGACCGACGCGCCCGACCTGCGGCACGCGATGGTCTTCGACGATGCCGAAGGCGTCGTGGTGGACGGACTGGACGCCGATTTCGCGACCGGCGCGGCGGCGCTCCTGCGCTTCGTCCAGACGCGCGGCGCCGTCGTCCGCGGCTGCCAGCCCCGCGCCCCCGGCGGAACGTTCGTGTCGCTGGCCGGGGATGCGACGCGCGACATTGCGCTCCTCGGCAACGATCTCTCCGGCGCGGCGTCCGTCGCGGACATTCCGCCCGGGGTACCGAAGGCTGCCCTGACGGTCCGGTAAGACGGGCCCTGCCGCCCCTCGTCATCTGGGCGGACGGCGCGCAGACCGGAATCCTCCCATCCGGCGAATCCCGGCGCACAGCAGCAGGCTTCCCAGTCCTGTGTAGACAAAGAGCATGATCCATACCGAGCCGGGGACTCGCCCCGTGAATCGGACCGGTTGCCCGGGCGGAAGCGGGCGGGTCATGGAGAAGAGGAGCGCGATCTCCCCCAGGCTCCAGCTCCCGGCGGCGTGTTTCCCCATCGCCCCGGGCAGGAGGAGCCCGAACGGCGTCGGCCACGAGGCTGCCACCGCCTCGTACGTCAGGGGTACGGCATGGTCGAGCCGGCCGGACAACCTGGCGGCCCCGATTCCAAACGCCGACGCCACCGAACCGATATCCCAAAGAACGGGGCCGGAATCCACATCTGCAAAGGCGGTGCGCGAGCCGTGCGGGAACTCGCGGAACCCCGCGACCCATGCATTCCGGGTCCAGAAACCGGCCGCGTGGGCTTCGTACCAGCGCGCGGCAATGCCCGGATCCAGCTCGGAGGCGAACATGAGGATCCCGGAGTTTCCGCAGCCGCGAGCGCCTTGCAACAGCCTGCCGGACCGCGAGGCGACCCGGAACGCTGGCAGCCCCTCGGCGGCCTTCACCGGACCATCGAAGTCCGCCATCAGCGATCGGACGAGCGCATCGTGGTTCGTCCCTTCCAACCTGGCGGCCCGTTGAATGGCCGCCACCGCCCAGAGAACGTCGCTCGGATAGCATTCGCCAGGATAGTCGTCGCGGAGGTGGAGCGGAGCGGAGGAAAGCTCCTCCGCAAGTTCCCGCCTCTGCGACGACATGAGGGCCCTGTACTGCCTGTCGCCGGAAAGCTCCTCATACGCGGAAAGGCCGAGGATGAGCAGCATCCGATAGAAGACGTTCTCGTTGTCGAGGTACGAATCGCCCCACTTTGCCTTCACCCACGTCGCGGTGACCGGCGAGACCACGATGGCGGCAGCCTTCTTCGCGGCGGAGCTGACGATGCCCCGGCTCGCGTCGATCCGGCCCTCGCGCTGAAGGTCGCGGGCCGTGACGAGGAAGAAGACCGAGCCAAACATCGGCCATTCCGTACCCGCCACGTGGTCGGGGTGGATTGCGGCGGCGTACCGGCTCCTCTGGTATTCCGCCGCCCATGCATCGTACCTGTGCGCTGCCGCGACGAACCAGGCCGGCACGAGGCGGCTCTGCCCCGTGTTCTTCAGTTGCGGGTCCCAGAGCACGATCGCCAGGGTGACCGCGGGATAGATGAAGTACGCAAGCGCCAGTGCGATGGCGACCAGCGCCACGGCGAGCCGGACCCACCGAACGGATGAACCCAACGGCTTTGTCACGGATCCGTCCTCCTCCCCCCTCATCGTCATCCTGAGGACAGAGCATGGCGTGCCGTTTGGAAGGATTCAAGCGCCCGAGAGAGATCGCGGAACGGACTGTGACGTGACTTTTTCGTGAAAAAGTTCCGGAATTCCTCCGCGTCGGTTTCTTCCCATGAGTGGAGGCCCGGCGGACGGGGTTCCGGGAAGGATGGCGACGGTCATGCAGGGAAACGATGTGGGGATCGACGCGCTGTTTCCGCGGGCGGCGGCGGTGCGGGATCTGCGGGGTCCGCAACGCGCGGTCGGCGAGCCTTCGGCGCCGGCGGAATTCGCCGACCCGCCGTCGGAACGGCTGTTGCAATGCGTGTGGTACGACGCGACGCTCCGGCCCGCGGGCCTGCGAACGTCCGAGGGCGAGCCGGTGATCGTCGAGAATCCCGGCGTCTGGAACCTGGAGGCGGGGCCGGACTTTCTGGGCGCGTCGCTGCGCATCGGGCGGGCCGAGCGCCGGCTGGCGGGCGACGCGGAACTGCACGTCCGGCCCATGGACTGGCGCCGGCACGAGCACCAGGACGATCCGCGCTACGCGTCGGTCCGGTTCCACGTCACCTACCATCCCGGCCCGGCCTCGGAGCTTGACCTCCCGCCCGGGACCGTCCGGATCGCCTTGCGCGATGCGCTCGCCGCCGCGCCCGGATTCTCCTTCGACGCGATCGACCCGGCCGCCTATCCGTTCGCCGTCCGCGCCGCGCCGACGCCCTGCGCCTGCGAGCTGGCGAACTGGCACCCTGACGATCGCGAACTGCTCCTCGAATCCGCCGGCGAGGAGCGCCTCCGTCGCAAGGCCCAGCGCTTTGCGCGCCGCATCCCCGACCTCGGGGCCGAGCAGGCCCTGTACGAGGAACTGGCCGCCGCGCTCGGCTACAAGCACAACAAGACGCCGTTCCGCCTGCTCGCCGCGCGCGTACCGCTCGAAACGCTCCGGGCCGAAACGGCATGCGAGGCCGGCCGCGCCCACGCGCTCCTGCTCGGCATGGCCGGCCTCATGCCCGGCGCGGCGGATGTGGAGGGCCGCAGCGACGGCGTCCGGCTCCTCTGGAACCACTGGTGGAAACTGCGCGGACGCTGGGAATCCGCCGCCCTGGCGCACGACCGCTGGCGGCTCGACGGTCTCCGCCCGATGAACCGGCCCGAGCGCCGGCTGCGCGCCGCCGCCTGGCTCGCCACGCGGCCGGAAACGCCGGCCGCCACGCTGCTGCGGCTTTCCGCGCTGCCGCCACGGGATTTCGTGAGGGCGGCGCTGGAGTGGCTCGATGTTCGCGACGCGGACACACCCGGCGGCGCGGCCGCACCGGGGCTGCTGGGACGGTCGCGCGCGACCGCCATCCTGATCAACGTCCTTGTCCCGTTCCTCGCCGCCGCGGGCGCGCGCGCGCCATTCGACGCCGGCCTCCTGCGCGCCCTGCCCGACGAACCCCCCAACGGCATCGAGCGCACCATGGCCCTGACGCTCTTCGGCCCCGACCACCCGCCCTCGCTCCACCGCGGCAGCCTGCGCCGTCAGGGTCTCGTGCAGATCTTCCAGGACTTCTGTCTCAACGACCGATCCCGGTGTGCGTCGTGCGGGCTGCCCGCCCTACTCCAATCCTTTCGCGGGCAGTCCGCCGGCGCCGTACCGTCCGGATAGCCGGCTTCCCGGGGAGATCCCCGGAGGCCTTGAAGCACTGCCCGGGCACGGATACACTGCCGCCGCGCCCGGGGGGGGGGCATGCAGGGGACGGCACGCGGCCGGCCCGTCGGGGGTGGCGAACATGCGCGAGATCGAAGCGATTATCCTGATCATCCTGCTGATGATGGGGCTGCCGGATCTCTTGCGCCGCTGGCGTCGCGGTTCGCTGCTGTACCCAGCCTACCTCGTGGCGGGAATCCTGGCCGGACCGCTGCTGGGAGCCGAAGCCGCACGGCTGCTCCACGAGGTCGGGAAGTTTGGCTTCA
>CAYXFW010000265.1:0-4809 GCA_964464305.1 uncultured Verrucomicrobiota bacterium | reverse complement strand
GGAAGATCACGTCCGGCTCGACGCCCGAAGCGGCGGCGAAGGTGGACGCGCTCTACCGGAGCATCATCCGGGCCGGCACGCACCGCGCCAGCTCGATCCGGGTGGCCGAGGCGGCGAAGGTGATCGAGAACACGCAGCGCGACGTCAACATCGCGCTCGTGAACGAGCTGGCGATGCTGTTCGAGCGGATGGGCATCGACACTGGGGAGGTCCTCGAGGCCGCCGGAACGAAATGGAACTTTCTGCCGTTCCGCCCGGGGCTGGTCGGCGGGCACTGCATCGGCGTCGACCCGTACTACCTCACGCACAAGGCGCAGCAGATCGGCTTCCACCCGGAGATGATCCTGGCCGGCCGGCGGACGAACGACAACATGGGCGCGTACGTCGTGTCGCGCATCGTCAAGGCGATGTTGAACAAGCGGATCGCCGTGCACGGCGCGCGCGTCCTTGTGCTCGGGCTCACGTTCAAGGAAAACTGCCCGGACATCCGCAACACGCGCGTGGTCGATATGGTGCACGAATTGCGCAGCTACGGCGCGAAGGTCGATGTCTTCGACCCCTGGGCCGATCCGAAGGAGACCCGGCACGAGTACGGGTTCGCCACCATCCCCGCGCCGCGGGCCGGCGCCTACGACGCGGTCGTGATCGCGGTCGCCCACCGCAAGTTCCTCGCGATGGGCGCCCGGGGGATGCGCCGGTTCGGGAAGCGCCGCCACGTCCTCTACGACATCAAGCACGTCCTGGCGAAGGGCCAGGCGGACGGGCGCCTATGACCGGCCCCGGCGAACGCGGCGAAGGGGGATCATGAAGCGGCTGGGGGAGGAACAGGTCCGCGGCCTTGGGAAGTGCTGGGCTCGGCACCGGCTGGCGGTTGCGGCGCCCGGGCGGTTCCCCTCGTGGGACTGGGTGATCCTGACGGCTGCCAGCGAGCCGCAGGCCCGGCTGTACGACTTGGCCCTGGAGGAGGCCCGCTCGCGCGGCGTCCTCGCGTCCGCGACGCGCACGCTCGTCGTCCCCGATCCCGGCGGACAACGCATCGGGAGCGGCGGGGCGACGCTCAACGCCCTCCGCGCCGCCGCCGGGGCCGACCCGGATCTCGCGTCGCGACGCGTCCTGCTGATCCACTCCGGCGGCGATAGCCGTCGCGTGCCGTGGGCCAACATCTTCGGCAAGGCCTTTGTGCCGCTGCCGGTTCTGGCCGACCCGGACCACGCGCCGCCAACGGTCTTCGACCACCTTCTGGCGGTCTGCGCCGCCTTCCCGTTCGCCATGGAGGGCGGCGGCATGGTGACGCTGTCGGGCGACATGCTCCTCCTGTTCGACCCCTCCCGCGTGCATCTGCCCGCCGACGGCGCCGTGGTCATCACGACCCCGGTGCCTCTCGATCTCGCTGGCAAGCACGGGGTGATCGTCGACGGCGGCGACGGGCGCGTCTCGCGGCTTCTGCAGAAAGCATTGCCGCAGGCGCTCGCGGCGGCCGGGGCCCTTGTTGAGGGTGGATCGGCCCTTCTCGACACCGGGATCTGGGCCTTCACCGGGTCGGGATTCCGCGCGCTGGTCGGCGCCGCCGCGGCCCGCCCTGGCGCCTACGATGCGCTCATTGCCGCCGGCGACCAGTGCAGCCTCTACGAGGAACTCGCCGGGACCATGGTCGCCGGCGAGCGCGCCGCGCTGGAGGACCGTCCGTGGTCGCGGGCCCTTCTGCAGGCGTTGCGCGGCATCGAACTCGAGCACCGGTGTGCGGACGACATGGTCTTCCTGCATTTTGGGACCACGGCGGAGATTCTCGACCACCTCGGCCGGCCGTGGTTCGGCGGACTGACCCCGAGGATCCTGGCGGAAGACGGCCCGCGGATTTCGCCGGATGCCATCCTCCTCGAAACCGCGCTGCATCACGACGCCCAGGTCGGGTGGGGGAGCCTGCTGTACGGATGCCGCTTCGGCGCGGGCGCGATAATCGGGCGCCGCTGCGTCGCCGTGGGCGTCGACGACGGCGGCGAAACCCTCCAGCTTCCCGACCACTCGTGCCTTTGGCAGGTGCCGCTGGCCGACGCGGGCGAGGGACCCGGCGTGGCCCACGTCTGTTGCGGCGTGGACGACAACCCCGGCGATGCGGGGGCCTCCGCGACGTTCTGCAACCGCGACTTCGCCCTCTGGATGCGCCAGCACGGCGTGACGCCGGAAGACCTGTGGTCCGGGGACGACAAGCGGGTTCTCTGGTTCGCGCGGCTGTTCCCCGTCCAGTGCGCACCCGCGAGCCTCCAGACCGCGATGTGGCTTGTCGGCCCCGGCGACGGCGCCGGCGCGGACCGCCTGCGGGCCGAGTGGCGCGCCTCCGAACGCATCCATCTCGCCGACCTGCATCGCCGCGCGGACTTCGCCGGATGGATGCGCCAGAAGGACGCGCTGCGCGCCTCCCTGCTGCTGCAGACCCTCAGCCGGTCGGTCGAGGGTGCCCTCGACCGCAACGTCTACGAACTGGCGCGCCAGCTCAACGCCCCCGGCCTGCGGCGGCGGGCGACCTCGCTGGCGGACCGGCGGCTCGGCGGCGACGCGGTCATGGAAGGGCTCTGCCCCCGCAGCCGCCGTCTCCAGATGCGTTCCGATCTGCTCGCCGCCGGCGGCAGCGCCGATGAGGCGCGATCGGCCGCGGCCGAGGCGTTTTCCGCCGTGCAGGACGAGGTTGCCGCCGCCGTGCGCTACGAGGCGCCCGCGCCGGTCCGCGACCGCCCCGCGGCCGGCGTCGTTGTCACGCTGCCCGTCCGCTTCGACATCTCCGGCGGCTGGAGCGACACGCCCCCGTACTGCATCGAGCGTCCCGCCACGGTCCTCAACCTCGCCATGTGCCTGAACGGCGCGCGCCCGGTGCGCGTGGAGGCGGAGACGCTGGACGCCCCGCGCTGGGAACTCGAGGTTGTGGACCTCGAGGCGAAGCACATTTTTCACACGCCGGTCGATGCCTTGCGGAGTGACGGGGTATCCGACCCGTTCCACCTGCTCAAGACCGCGCTACGGGTCGCCGGCTACGGCGATCGCGGCGCCATCACGCAGGGCGTACGCCTGCGCACGCACGCGGCTGTCCCGAAGGGCAGCGGCCTCGGCACGAGCAGCATCCTCGGCGCCGCCGTGATCCGCGCCCTGCAGCAGCTCGCCGGCCGGCCCGACGACACGCGCACGGTCAGCGACCTCGTGCTCGTCCTCGAGCAGCAGATGCGAACCGGCGGCGGCTGGCAGGACCAGATCGGCGGCCTGGTGCCCGGCGTGAAATGCATCCGCACGAACCCCGTCCGGCCGCTGCGGATGCAAATCGAGGATGTCCCGCTGCTGCCGGCCGCGATCGACGAGTTCCAGACGCGCTTCGTTGTCGCGTTTACGGGCAAACAGCGCCTCGCGCGCAACATCCTGCAGCTCGTCGTCGAGCGCTACCTCCGCCGCGACGCGCGCACGCTGGGCGCCATCCGCGCGCTGGTCGAACTGGCGGACGAAGGCCGTGCCGCGCTGGCGATGGGGCGGCTCGACGACCTGGGCGAGGTGCTGCGCGGCGCGTGGTCCGCGCTCCAGCAGCTCACCCCCGAATGCAGCAACCCGCAGATCGACGCGCTCTTCCGCGCGGTCGAGGACCTCTCGGTCGGTGCCAAGCTCGCCGGCGCCGGCGGCGGCGGGTTCATGGGCGTGCTGGCGAAGGACGCCGAGGCCGCGGCGCGCATCCGGACGAAACTCGTCGACGCGGATCCGGCACTCAAGGTCTACGATTGGACGTTGGACAGGTAGGAAAGTGATGAGTGATGAGTGATGAACGATGAGTGATGAGCGAAAGAAGGGAATGCTGGAGGAGCGGACGAGGGCATTCGCCTTGGCGATCATCCGGGTCTTCGCGGCGTTGCCACGAACCGAGGTTGCCAGGATACTCGGGCGCCAGATGGTGCGTTCCGGCACGTCGGTTGGCGCGCAATACCGCGAAGGATCTCGGGCGCGATCGTCCGCGGAATTCATCAGCAAGCTGGAGTCGGCCTTACAGGAACTGGAAGAAACGCAATACTGGCTGGAGTTGCTGACCGACAGCGGGGTCAGTGAGGCGGATGCCCTGGCTGAAGTACGCCGGGAAGCCGGCGAACTAACCGCAATGTTGAGGGCCTCCGTGCTGACCATTAAACGACGTGGACGCTCATGAACACTCATAACTCATCCCTCATCCCTCATCCCTCTCTTCTGTCGATCCTCATTCCGGTCTACAACGAACGGGCCTATCTGACGCGCTGCCTCGAACGTGTGCTGGAGGCGCCGCTGCCGGAGGGCATGGAACGCGAGGTGGTCCTGGTCGACGATGCCTCGACCGACGGCACGACGGACCTCGTCCGCGAGCTGGCCGCGCGGCACGCGCCGGTCGTCCGTGCCGTGTTCCAGGAGCGCAACCAGGGCAAGGGCGCCGCGATTGCGCGGGCCGTGGGCGAGATGCGCGGGCAGTACGCGATCTTTCAGGATGCGGATCTGGAATACGATCCCTCGGACTACGGAATGCTGCTCCAGCCGATCCTGGAAGGCCATGCGGATGTCGTCTACGGATCCCGCTTCGTGCCCCGCACGATGCGGCGGGTGCTCAACTACCACCATGAACTCGGCAACCGGCTGCTGACGACGCTTTCCAACATCTTCAGCGGGCTCAACCTGACCGACATGGAGACATGCTACAAGGCATTCCGGGCCGACATCCTGCGCACAATCCCGATCCGGTCGAAGCGGTTCGGCATCGAGCCGGAAATCACCGCGAAGGTGGCGAAGCGCCGCTGCGCCGTCTACGAGGTGCCCATC
>CAYXFW010000264.1:0-4821 GCA_964464305.1 uncultured Verrucomicrobiota bacterium | reverse complement strand
CGACGTCCTCGACCGGGCGCGGGCGGAGAAGATCGGCGTTTTGGACGCGGTGCTTTTGGAGGTGCAGGACGTCGCGACCAAGATGACCGGCCGGCCGGACGATGCGTGGCCGGTGGTCGTGACGGGCGTCGAACAGGTGTTGGAAAAGGGCGTGTTCGCGATCCACGTCGAATTGCGTCCGTCGGCTGCCAAGGCCGGAGTGCTGGCGGCCATGAGCGCCGCCCAGCGCGAGAAGATCGTCCTCCGTGTGGCCCGCGAACTCGGCACCCTGCTGGGTCTGGATCCGATGCCCGGGTACGGTCGTCCCCTGGGCGCGATTCAGATGACGCCGCTCCGGTCCGCCGTCGGGTGGACGGAGGATGACAAGGCCCGGCTGAGGGCCGAAATCGCCCGGCGGGCGGTGCTTCTGCTGTCCTGGTCCCACGATCGGGGGAAGTGTCTGGCGGTGCGGAACGCGGAGGGCGAGTTCAGCTACGCGGAGAAGTCCGCGGAGGCGCCCCGGTGAATGCGGTTCGCAGCAGGGCGCCCGCCCCGCCGGGCGGCCGGCGCGCGCGCGGCTGCGCCGCATGCCTGTCCGTCCTCGTCGCTGGGTGGACGACGGGTGCGGCGATCCCCGCACACGGCGGAGTCGCGCAGGATTTCTGGAACTGGTCGATGCGGCACCAGAAGACCCCGCTGCCGCCGATCCAGCAGAACCCGCAGAAGATGACGCCCCTCCAGCCGGTGACGAAGCCCGGCTACCGGACGACCGTCAGCCCGATGTCACAGGAATTCTACCGCTACATCATGCAGAAAGTGGGCACGCAGGGCGACGAGTCACTGACGGCCGGCGAGCGGTGGACGATCCAGACCATGATCTCGACCCGCCAGTGGCCCGACCGGCCGGAGGTGCTGCCGGGAGACGTCGAGGCGGATCGCCTCATCCAAGCCCATGACACCGTGGCCTCCAACATGGCGGAGATGATGCAGGTGGCCGGCGCGAAGCGGGATTACGATCTGCCGCCGACGAAGGAGATCGAGCAGTTCCGGGACTGGTACTACAGCAAGAAGCCCGGCGAGCGCAGCACCGTGGCGAACACCATGATGCATTGGTACCGCTCGCTCGGGTACGACATGCGGTCCGATTCGCAGCGGGCGTGGGAGGAGGAGAAAGAGGGGGCGGCCCGGGAGCAGGCGGAGGCGGCGGCGAATGCGCAGCGCCAGGCGGAGGCGGATGCGCGCGAGCGCGAGGAAGCCGCGCGAAGCGACAAGGAGTTCTTCGAGGCCGCGCGCGCGCGCGACAACCTGATGGAGGCTATTCGCAAGAGCCGGGAGGAGGGGAGCGGGCCGGCGGAACCGGTTCCCCCGCCCGAGCCCGGGGAGGGTATGGCGGACGGCGAGGCTGTGAACCCGGAGACTCCCGGCGCGGTGGCCGGCACCCTGCCTGAGAAGGAAGGGGTGACGGGCGGCAAGGACGGGGAGAAGCCCACCACGGACGTCATGACGGATTCCAAACCCGATACGGAACCGCCCGAGTCGCCGCCCATGCCGGAGGGCCAGGACCAGGTCGCCGGCGGTGGCGAGCCGAAGGGGACCGGTGAACAGCCGCCAGGGTCCGGGGATTCCCAAGTGAAAGGCGGAGACGTTCCGGGCGGATCCGGCGGCTCCAGCAAACCCGGGTCGGGGCAGGTGACGGGCACCGGAACGGGCTCCAAGCACGGCGGTCCAGGCGGGGCAAACCCGCCGGGTGCCGGGGGAGCCGGGACGGGAGAACCCGAGGGCACGGGCGATGGGGAAGGCGCGGGTCCGATGGCCGGCGTACCGGGCACCGACGATGGGAGTCCGATCAACGATGCCGGGCAGAAGGTCGATCCCGGGCAGTACCAGGGCGGGGATTCGATCGTCACCAAGGATGGGACCGAGTATCAGAACCAAGGCGGCCAGTGGGTGAAGACCGGAAAGAACTTCGGTCCTTACGATCCGAATTCAGGTTCGAAAGGCGATGGACTCAAGGACTCCGAGCCGAAGGCCGGAGACCCGGGGGATGGGGTGGCGGGCGGAGGCATGCCCGGGGGTGGCGCACTGACGGGTTTCATCGGCGATCGTGGCGACCGGGCCGGCGCCCATGCGGAGAGTTCCTTCGGTCTGATGGCCGGCCAGCAGAACGTCAGTCAGGCCTCCACGAGTGGTGATCGGGCGACCCGCGACGCGAAGAACACCCTCGATGCCGCCGGAAACGAAGCCCAGTCGACCGGGGCCAAGGCGGCCGGTGCGACCGCCGCGGGGGATCGCGAGAACGGCTGGGGCAAGGCGATTGCGGACGGCGTTCAACAAGGGGTGGAGAAAGGTCTCACCCAGGCGGGCGATTCGTTCGGACAGGCGGCGGCCGACAAGGCCTCCGGTGCGATCTTCAAGGGCGGGGACAAGAAGGGCGGAGCTGGCACGTCGGGCGGAGCCGCTGCGGTTGGCGCGGCCACCGCGGGCGGAGGGACTCCCGTGGGCGCGGCCGGCGGCGTGCAGGTCGCGAGCACGGGGAGCAAGTCCGGCGGCGGATCGAAGACCTCGCCGGGCTCCAAGGGGAACAAGGGATCGAGCGGTGGGGGGTCGTCCTCCGGCGTCTCGTCGGGAACCGGCGCGACCGGCGGCGGTTCCTTCACCGGCATCGGTCACTGTCCGAAGTGCGGGCGCACCGACCTGGTGGAAAGCGTGTACGACCACGAGGGCATGACGGTGCACGACTGGCGGTGTCCTTCCTGCAATGTGACGGGGCACAGCGGTCCACCGCCGCCGGGGTTGGGCGGATCGTCTCCGGTGTCGACGTCGGGGCCGCCGCCGGTCGTGTCGTCGCCGTCGCCCGCGTCGCCACCGCCGGCGGCGAAGAAGCAACGGTGTCCGTTCTGCAAGAGTCCGAACATCAAGTATAGGAACACGCACGACGTGTACGGTGACATATACCTTTGCGGCGGCTGCGGGGATGTGTTCAAGAGCCGCGACATCGTGGTCGAATAGGACGCTGTCCCCCTGTCCCTGCAGACCGGGGAGGGAGTTCGATCGGGGCTGAAAGCGAAAGGGTCCCCTCATGAAGACATGGTATTCCAGGGTTACGGCGCTCGCCGTGCTGGTCCTGATGGCTGGATCCGTGGCGGCGCAGACGAAGAGTTCGACCTCCGGCCGGAAGGCGTTGGACGGCGGTCGCGATGAACAGGTGCTCATCGATCGTGAAGACGACCTCTATCCCAACTCGTCGAAAGGCCGCGGGGCGGTCGACGCCGCGGGGCGCGGCCTGTCGGCCGCCGAGGCAGCAGCGGAGCGGAAGGCGATCGAGGACGGTCGCGGGCGCGGCATCTCCGGCCCGCGCAGGGGCGACGTCCTGATCGATCGCGAAGACGACATGTATCCGGACTCGCGTTCCGGCCGTGGGGCGGTCGGTGCTGCCGGGCGGGGACAGTCGGCCGCCGAGGCGGCGGCGGAGCGCAAGGCGATCGAGGACGGTCGCGGACGCGGTATGTCCGGCCCGCGCAAGGGCGAAGTCCTGGTCGACCGTCAGGACGACCTGTATCCGGACTCGCGGCCTCCATCGCCGCGTGGTTCGGGGCCGAACGGGGAGATCCGCAAGGGCGACATTGTCTACAGCCGCGCGGACGGCGGGGAGGGGGGGGAGTCCGATCCGAAGATGGGCGCGCTGGGCAACCGGTCGCCATCCGGAGGCAAGTCGTCGGGGCTGTCGACGACGGTCGATCCGGCCCGGCAGGCGGCATGGGAGGCTGCGCAGGCGCAGGCAGGCCAGCGGGTGAACGATTTCGATGCGGCGGTGAAATCCGGCGATCCGGTGCGGGTCAGGAAGGCGGCGTTGAACCTTCAGTCCGACCCCATTGCCGTCCAGAAGATCAACCATGGCCGGCCGGATCTCGTCGATGCCAACAACCGGGTGACCGAGGGGGTCAAGGCTCAGACGCGCCAGAACATCAAGGAAAACATGGCGTCGGAATGGAACCGGGCCAATCCCGACAAGCCGCCCATCTCCGCCAAGGATGTCGAAATCTACGAGCCGACCAACTATCGCGATCCGGCAGCCAAGCAGCGGGTGGGACAGGATTGGGACGTCACGGTGCGGGTCAACGGAAAGGACGTTCCGCCGGCGAAGGCTCAAAAAGTCGTCAACCAGTCCTACTTCGACGCCGCGGGCGGCGAGTCCACGTTCGGCAAGGGGACCACGCCCGATCAGGCCGCGCACAAGCAGTCGGTCGAAACGACGCACAAGGGGAGCGCCGAGTCGTACAGCGAACCGGAGAAGATTCTCGGCAAACCGGGTCAGAAGCCGGATCCGCACAGCAAGCTCAACGATCCCGAGGCGCTCACCCACACGATCGAAAGCAAGAGCGACATCGCGCGCAATAAGGCGGCCGACGCGAGGACGGCCGGCAACGACATTGAGGCGGTGAAGCAGGACTTCGAGGACATGCGGCAGGCCGCCAAGCAGTATGAGAAGATCACGAAGCCGCGCGTCGAAGCCAAGGGAGGCAGCGTTCACAGCACGGTCGACGAGGGGATGAAGATCCTGGGCCAGGTGGGCCCCGACGGACTTTCCCCCGAGGCTGCGCGGGCGAAACTGGCGGCGATGGGCGAGACGCCCGAGTCGATCATCAGCAAGGCGGCCGGTCAGGCCGAGGCGGCGGACAAACTGGGCGGAAACCGATCGCCGACCGACACGCCCGACGGCAAGCCCCGCGTGGCGGTCGATGGGCCGGACCAGGCGCCGGGGAAACTGGGCAAGGCGATGGACAAGTTCGGCAAGGGGATGCAGGCCGTCGACATTCTCGCCGGTGCGGAGGATTTCAAGGA
>CAYXFW010000263.1:0-4822 GCA_964464305.1 uncultured Verrucomicrobiota bacterium | reverse complement strand
CGCGACCCTGCCGAACGGGACGAAGATCAAGGCGGCGAAACTACGCGGCGTCGAATCGCACGGCATGCTGTGCGCCGAGGACGAACTCGGTCTCTCGGACAACCACGCGGGTCTCATGGACCTCCCCGCCGATTCGGTCGCGGGCACACCGCTCGTCGAAATTCTCGGAGGGCCGGACACGGTCCTCGATCTCGAGATCACGCCCAACCGTCCCGACTGCCTGAGCATCCTCGGCGTCGCGCGCGAAGTGGCGGCGCTCTATCGCCTGCCGCTCCGCCCGCCGGTCACCGACCTGCGGGAGTCCGGCGAGCCGGTCGGCGCCTCCGTGGCGGTCGACGTATCCGACGCATCGCTGTGCCCGCGCTACACCGCGCGCATCGTCCGCAGCCTCCGCATCGGCCCCTCCCCGCGCTGGATGCAGACCCGGCTCGCCCGCGCGGGCATCCGCCCGATCAACAACGCGGTGGACGTGACCAACTACGTGATGCTGGAGATGGGCCAGCCGCTGCACGCCTTCGACCACGCTCTGGTGACGGACTCGCGCGTCGTCGTGCGCCGCGCGGTCGAGGGCGAGATCCTGTCCACGCTCGACGGCCAGGAGCGCAAGCTCGCGGCCTCGATGCTCGTCATCGCCGACCCGGCCCGCGCGGTCGCGGTCGCGGGCGTCATGGGCGGCGCGGGCAGCGAGGTGCGGGACGGAACCTCGACTCTTCTGCTCGAAAGCGCCTGCTTCCAGCCGGCCGCGGTACGCGCCGCATCGAAGGCCCTCGGCCTGGTCACGGAATCCTCGTACCGGTTCTCCCGCGGCGTCGATCCGGATCTCGCGGACCGCGCGAGCCGCCGGGCGGCGGCGTTGCTTGCCGAATTGGGCGGCGGGACGGTCGCGCCGGGCGTCATCGACCGCTATCCCGACCCGGTCCGCCCCCGGGCCCTCTCGTGCCGCGTCTCGACGATCCGGCGGACGCTCGGGATCGACGTCGACGGGGACACGGTGGCCGCGACGCTTCGCGCGCTCGACCTCGGCGTCGTCGCGCGCGACGCGGACGTTCTGGTCGTCACCGTGCCCACCTACCGCGGCGACCTGCGGATCGAGGTCGACCTGGTCGAGGAGTTCGCGCGCCTGCACGGTCTCGACCGGATCCCGGCGCGGACACCCTCGGCCCGCGTGGTCGACGGCGCGGACGACCGCGGCGTGCGCGCCGCCAGCCTCGTGCGCGACGCGGCGGCCGGCCTCGGACTCGCCGAGATCATGAACTACAGCCTCACGTCCGAGTCGCTGCTCGACCGCTTCGGGCTCGACGATCCCGCGCGCCGGATCCGGCTGCCCAACCCGCTGAGTGCCGAGCAGTCGGTGCTGCGCCCGTCGCTGATCCCGCAGCTTGTCGAGACCCTCGGCCGCAACCGCGCGCACCAGGTGGCCGATGCCGCCGTCATCGAGTTCGGTCGCGCGTACGAGCAGGAACCGGGCGGTCCGACGCGCGAGACCGCGCGCCTCGCGATCGGCCTCATGGGCGCCGCGGGTCGCGGCCCCCTCGCCCGCCGTCCGGCGCCGGAGCCGCTGGAGGCCTTCCGCTGGATGAAGGGCATCCTCGCCGGCTTGCTCGGCGCGCTGCGCGGCGGGGAATCCGCCCTCCGCGCATCGCCTTCGGGCGCCTTCGAACCGGGCCAGTCGTTCGTCGTCACCGTCGGCGGCGCCGACGCGGGCCGATGCGGCGTGCTGCGGCGGAAGATCGCGGCGGAGTGGCGCATCTACGAGCCGGTCGTCGTGGCCGAGATCGATCTCGACGCGCTGACGGCGGGCGTCCATGCGATCCCGACGCCCAAGCCCCCGCCGACGGTTCCGTGCAGCGTGCGCGACCTGGCCTTCGTGCTGCCGCGCACGACGCGCCACGAGGACGTGCTTGCGGTCATCCGGAACGCCGCGCCGCCCGAGATCGAACGGGTCGAGCTGTTCGACGTCTACGAGGGTCGCGGCATCCCCGCGGACCGCAAGAGCATGGCGTACTCCTTGACCTACCGCGCGGCCGGACGTACGCTGACCGACGACGAGGTGCAGCGGATTCACCAGTCGGTCGCGGACGCGGTTGTCCGGGACCTGAAGGCGGAACTCCGGGACGCCTGACGGGCCGTTGCATCCGGGATTTAGGCAAGGCAGAGTATGATCTCCATGGTCCTCGCGACATGGATTGAAACGTTCGTCAGGCTGCTGCTCGCGCCGCGGCCGGGTTCGGACATGGACATCGGGGCCGCGGATGCGGTTCCGGTGCGCGTGGACGTGCCCGGGCGGTTGGAGTGGCGCGCGCGCATGGCCCGGGGGCGCCCGGGTGCAACGGGAGATCCGCCGCCGGACATCCGGCGGGGGGATCCGGCGCGACGGCGGTAGCCTGTGTTCTTTGTCAGAGCGCGGAATCGGGGCTTGCCCCGAAGAGTTTGTACCCTGCCTTGTTCGCGAATGGGTTTATTTCTCTGACCCAATAATCGACTCTGAAGGGAGCCGATAGTCCGGACGGAGCCCTCCGCCCCTTGCGGGCACGAGGAAACCGACCGGCGAGGTTCCCACCTTGGTCACCAGGTTCAGAGAGCGGACCCTTACGGCTATGGCGGGGTACTTTCTTTTCGGGAGACGACGGTGGCGGATCTCTTCGACGACGATGCGGAGGACGCGGTGGAACCGGTGGAGACCCCGGCGTCGCTGCGGCCGCTGGCGGCGCGCCTCCGGCCGCGATCTCTGGACGAGGTCGTCGGGCAGGACCATGTTCTCGGCCCCGGCCGCCTCCTCCGCCGCGCCATCGAGGCCGACCGGCTGGGGAGCCTGATCCTCTACGGACCGCCCGGCTGCGGGAAGACCTCGCTGGCCGAGGTGATCGCGAAGGCGACGCGCCGCACCTTCGAGCGGGCGAGCGGCGTCAGTTCGAACGTCGCCAGCCTCCGTGAGCAGCTCGTGCGCGCACGCGAGCGGCTGCGGGCCGGCCGGCAGACCATTCTCTTCTTCGACGAAATCCATCGCTTCAACAAGGCCCAGCAGGACGTGCTGCTGCCGTTCGTCGAAGAGGGCGCCATCACGCTGATCGGCGCCACCACGCACAACCCCTTCTTTTTCATCAACAGCCCGCTCGTCTCCCGTTCGCAGGTCTTCGAGTTGAAGGCCCTCGACCGGGAGTCCGTGGTCCGGCTGCTCCGCCGCGCCCTGGAGCATCCCGACGGGCTCGGCGGGAAGGGCGTGGAGGCGGACGACGATGCGCTCGCCCACCTGGCGGCCGTTTGCGAGGGCGACGCGCGCCGGTCGCTGAACGCTCTGGAGATCGCGGCGCTGACGACCCCGCCCGGGGCCGACGGGCGCGTCCGCATCACGCGGGCGGCGGCCGAGGATTCCATCCAGAAGAAGGCGGTCGTCTACGACGCCGACGAGGACGGCCACTACGACACCATTTCGGCGTTCATCAAGAGCGTCCGCGGCTCCGACCCGCACGCGGCGGTCTACTGGCTGGCCAAGATGCTCTACGCCGGCGAGGATCCGCGTTTCATCGCGCGGCGTCTGGTCATCCTGGCGTCGGAGGACATCGGCAATGCGGACCCGCGCGGCCTTTCGATCGCCGTCGCGGCCATGCATGCGTCCGAGTTCCTCGGCATGCCCGAGGCGCGGATCACGCTGTCGCAGGCGACCACCTACCTGGCCACCGCGCCGAAGAGCAACGCGGCCATCCTGGCGATCGACGAGGCGATGAAGGACGTCGAGAACGGGCGCGTGCTACCCGTGCCGATGCACCTGCGCGACGCGCACTACAAGGGCGCGAAGGAACTCGGGCACGCCGGCTACAAGTACGCCCACGACCATCCCGGCCACTTTGTCGACCAGGAGTACGTGCCGACGTCGAAGGTCTACTACACCCCCACGGACCAGGGCTACGAGGACACCATCCGCCGCCGGATGGAGGCCTGGGATGCCCGGAGGAGGACGCCACGAGCGCCGGACGCTCCATCCTGATCCGCAAGGCGGCGCTCCGTCGTCGCATGCGCCGGCTCCGCGCGGCGATCGACCCGGGCGACCTCGCATCCCGTGCGGCCCGGGCTGCGGCGCGCCTTGTCCGCCTGCCGGCGTTTCGTGCCGCCCGCGCCGTCGCAATCTACCTGGCCGCCCCGCGCGAGCCCGCCACCGGCGCGATCCTGCTCGCCTGCCGCCGGGCGGGCCGGCAGATCGCGGTACCGGCGTGGGATGCGGCCTTGCGCCGGTACCGCTTCGCGTGGCTCCCCTCGCGCACCCGGCTCGTGGCCGGACCGCTCGGCATCCGGCAGCCCGCGCACCCGGACTGGGTGCGGGCGGGAAAGCTGGACCTCGTCGTCGTCCCCGGACTCGCCTTCGACCCGCACGGCGGGCGCCTCGGCCATGGGGGCGGCCACTACGATGCGATGCTGCAAACCCGGGTCTCGGCAACCGTCGGCTTCACGCTCGACGCCTTCGTGGTTCCCGCCGTTCCGATGGACGCGCATGACGTCCGGATGGACGGGCTCGTGACCGAATCGCGCGCCCTGGCGTGCACCTGTCCGCCTCCTGCCGACGACGGATCACCACGGATTGCACGGATTCGACGGATGAAGCAGGCCGAGGGCCCTGATTCTGTCGTCCGATCCGTGCCATCCGTGAAATCCGTGGTTCGCGGCCCTGCCGAAGATGGCTGCGAACCGACGAGACCCAATGTTCGAACGGACCGAACCAAGAAACATGAAACCAAGCCCGGCGGACCGATGTCCGCCGGTGGAGACTCCCATGGGCGACTGGATCACCTACTGGCTGGTGCCGATCTTCGTCATCATGCTCGGCCTC
>CAYXFW010000262.1:0-4840 GCA_964464305.1 uncultured Verrucomicrobiota bacterium | reverse complement strand
AAACCACGGATTTCACGGATCGCACGGATGTCTTGCTCGTCTGCCCATCCGTGGTATCGGTGTAATCCGTGGTTGCTCCTCCGGCTGTCTGAGTAGTTACGTCACGAGAACTGGGGGACAGGGAAGCAATCCCGTCCAAGGGTTGGAAGGATGGAAGGTCGGGATGTCCGAATCTTGGACGCAAGGAGTGTCCGGCTCCCCGGAGCGCGCCCGCGGAGCGGCCACGCCACCCAATCTCTGTCCCCACACCGTCCAGAATGCCCAACCGCAGAATGTCGAAGGACACTCCGCCGTGCCCCGCATCCTCGGCGAGCCGTCCCCCTTTCAGGTTTCATCCCTCAGCCTTCATCTTTCATCCTTCCTCCCCACTCCCCCCGCGATCCGGTACGATGCGCACCTGCAAGACATGACAGCGCCGGGGACACAGAACCGTGTTCCGCCGGGGGCGGCGGGGCTCGTCGCGGGATTGGGCGCCTTCGCGGTGCTCGCGCAGACGATTCTCTTCCGCTCGTTCTTCGACACTTTCGAGGGCAGCGAATTCGGCGTCGCCTGCTTCTTCGCCTCCTGGCTCGTCTGGGTTGCGGCGGGCGCGGCGCTCGCCCGGCCGTATGCGGCCCGCATGGGCCACGGGCCCCGACTGGCACTGCTGGCCCTGCTCTATCTCCCGGCGGCCGCCGCTCAACTGGCCCTCATCGCGCACGCCCGCGACCTGGCCGGCGTGTCGGCGCACGATGTCTTCCCGGTCCTGCGGATGCTCCCGGCCGCCTTCGTGGTCAACGCCCCCGTGAGCCTTCTGACGGGCTTCCTGTTCACGGTCGCCTGCGCCGCGTCGCGGGGCGCGTCCGGCGCGGCGTCCCGCGTGTACGCGCTGGAGGCGCTGGGCGGCGGCCTGGGCGGTGCGGCGGTGACCGGCATGCTGGCGGCGGGCATGACGGACGAGCGGACGCTGCTGCTCGGCGCCGCCGGACTCGCGCTCGCCGCCCTGCCTGCCGCAGGCAACGCCCGCCGGGCGGCCGTGCCGGCGCTCCTCGCCCTCGGGCTGCTCGCGGCGGTGGGCTCGGGCGCGGACCGCGCCTGGACCCGGGCCGCGGACACGCATGCATGGACGCGACTGCTTCCGGCGGGGGCGCTGCGCGGACGCTTTGCGACGCCGCAGGGTGTCTACCGCTTCGGCACACGCGACGGCACGTGGATCGTGCAGTCGCGCGAGTCCATCGTCGAAACGATCCCGGCCGGCGACCGCGAGGCCGGGGTTGCCGCGCTGCACCTCGCGGCGGCGCCGCTCGCGCACCGCATTCTCGTGGCCGGTCCCGGATCGCTCGGCGTCGCGCAGTCGTTTCTGCGTGTGCCGGGCATCCGCGAGGTCGTCTGGCTCCCGCCCGATCCGCTCTATCCGGCCGCACTGCTCGCGCGCCTTCCGAAGGACGTGCAGCCCGATCCCCTGCGCTTCCGCGCGCCGGGACGCGACATCCGGGCCTACCTGGGGGAAGAGGGACCGCCATTCGATCTGATCGTCCTGCATATGCCCGACCCCGTCAGCCTTCCGCTGAACCGGTTTGTGTCGGAGGACTTCCTGCGCCTCGCCCGGACGCGCCTCGCCGAGGGCGGCGTCGTGGGGCTGCGCATGTCCGGAGGCGAGAACTACCTCGGGCCCGAGTTGGCGCGGCTGGGTGCGTCGATGCTCACCACGGCCGAGGCGGTCTTCCGACACATCCTGCTGAAGCCGGGCGACGAGAGCTGGCTGATGATGACGGACCGGCTTTCCGCCTTCGCCCCGCCGCAGCGCATGGCGCGCTTCTTTGCCGCGATCCCCGGATCGAAGGCCCTGGCACCGGAGGAGGTCGTCCGCGCCGCCTTTCCCGCCGGCCGCGCCGAGGCGCAACTCGCGCTGTACCGCGCGGTGCAGGAGACCGCCGCGCCGGGCTCGCTGCTCAATCGCGATGCGCGCCCGCTGGCGCTGCCTGCCGCCCTGGCGATCGGACTCAAGCATTCCGGATCCCGCGTCACCGCCGCCGCGTGGCCCGGCGCGGTCCGACCGGCTGCGTGGACGCTGGTTCTCGGTCTCGCACTCCTCGCGGTCCTGCGCGGCGCGGCCCGCTGGCGACGGCGCGACCCCGCCGGAACGCTCGTGCCGTTGACAGACCTCGTCCTGCTGACGGCCGGAGCCGGCGGCGCGGGCATGGCATCCGGCGTCCTGCTGATGTGTGCCTACCAGACGCTGCACGGCGGGCTCTTTCTTCACGCCGGACTTCTCTCGGCGCTCTTCATGCTCGGCCTCGCGGGCGGCACGACCGCCGCACGCGCCGCACTCGCGGCCGAACGCACCCCGGCCGCCGTCCTCCTGCCCGCGATGGTCCTGCACGCAGTCGCACTGGCCGTCTTTGCCGCCACCGGCGCCGCGTGGAGTCGCGCGGGGTTCATCGCCGCCTTCGCGGCGGCCGGAGCGCTCGGGGGACTCTACATTCCGGCGGCCGCGGCGCTGTTCGCGCGCCGGGGACACGGCGACGCGGACACCGGCGCCTGGATCGAAACCCTCGACCACCTCGGCGGCGCGGCGGGCAGCCTGGCGGCCGGTCTTCTCGTCCTGCCGGCGCTCGGGTTCGCCGGGTCCGCCGCCTTCGCCGGCGCGCTGGTCCTGAGTGCGCTGCCCGCCGCGCTCCCGTTCGCGGTCGCGATGCGGCGGCCGTCCGACGATGCCGCTGACGTGGTCCTCCGTCGCGCGGGATTCGTCGTCGGCTGGCTCCTGGCCTGCACACTCTTCTTTGGCGCGGTGTGGCGCGCGGAACGTTCGCGCGAAGGCGGCGATCCTCTGGTCCGCGCCGCCCGGGAGATGGCGCCCGACCTCGTCCTTCGCCGCATCGAGGTCGCGCGACCGGACGGACGGACCGCGCCCTGCCACGTCGCCGGCCCCGAGGGGGCCCCGGATGACTTCTTCTTTTCCACCGCGGCGTTCGGCGCCCGCGTGCAGGGCTACGGCGGGCCGATGGACCTCGCCCTCCGCGTCGGCCGCGACGGAACGCTGCGCGACCTCCGGATCATCGCCACCCGGGAAACGCCGCGCTACTTCGCCCGCCTCGCCGGGTGGCTCGAAGCCCTGCGCGGCGCGAACGTCGCGGCCCCGGCCGCGCGCCCCGGGATCGACGGCGTCAGCGGCGCCACGGTCTCGGCGAATGCCGTGCTCGACGCGGTCTTCTCCGCCGGCCGGGCCTTCGCGACTGCGGCGTTGCCACTCGGGGCGGGCCCCGGTCCCGACGCGCCCGCGCGCCGCGCAATCCCGCGCGAGACTCTGCTGCTTGTGTTCTTCGCCCTCGCCGCGGCGGCGCTGCGTCGCTTCGAGGCTCGCACGCTGACGCGCCGCCTCTTCCTGATCGCCGTCGTGCTCGTTTTCGGGCTCTGGCTCAACCTCCAGTTCTCGCTCGTTCATCTCCGGATGTGGCTCGACATTCCGTGGCCGCGACCGTCATGGGGCCCCGCGTTCGTCCTGCCTCTTGCGATTCCGCTCCTGGTGCTGGTCGCGGGTAATCTGTACTGCGGATGGCTCTGTCCCTTCGGCGCGCTGCAGGAACTGGTCCTTTCTCTTCGCCCAAAGCGGTGGCGCATCGAGCCCCCGGCATCCGTTCTCCGCTGGGGCCGGTATGTGAAGTATGGAGTCCTCGCGGCGGCGGGCGCGGTGTGGCTGATCCGGCCCTCGGCGCGCTTGTTCGACGCCGATCCCCTGACGGTCGCATTCTCCGGCGACGCCGCGCGCGGCCTGGCGGGGTTTGTCGTGGGCCTCCTCGCGGCATCGTGGATCGTTCCCCGCTTCGGGTGCCGCGTGCTGTGTCCCGCGGGGGCGTTCCTGTCCATCGTCTCCGCCCTGCGCCCCGCGACGTCCCTGTGGCCTCGCGTGCGTCCCCGGACGTGCGACCTCGGCGTGCGGACGCCCCGCGATTTCGACTGCCTCGGCTGCGACCGGTGCCGATCGGAATCCGCCGCCGCACCCGCGGCGTCCTCCCCCGCCCGTTCGGTCCTGTTCGGCGCCCTGTGTCTCGCCGGACTCGCCGCACTGGTCGTGATCGCGGCGCCGCACACGGCCGCGCGGGAGGCCGCGTCCGACGCCGCCGGCCCGGTCGTCTCGACGGGTTCGGCGCTGTCCGACGCCCAGCACCAGCGGATCCGGCGCCGCCTCCGCGAGGGCCGCCTGTCCGACCGTAAGGCGCTCTACTACTCTCCTCTCACGAACGCCCCGCCAGCCGCGGTGAGGTGAGAATCCCGCCGCCCGGCGTCCCCGTCACCGCGATGGCGCGGAGAAGGCTGAGGGATGAAACCTGACGCCTGAAAGGCGGACCGCAGAGACGGAAAGCGCGAAATCCTAATTCCAAGATCCGAAACAAGCAGCAAACGGAAAGAGCGGAAAGTCCGAAACTGGAGAGCCGTTTCGTATTTGCCGACTGGGATTTCGAATTTGTTTCGTGCTTCGGGATTCAGGTTTCGTGCTTTCTCCGGCCTCATCCTTCGTCCTTCATCCTTGCCGGGAATGTCTTTGGCCCGGGTTCTGCGCGTGGTAGGGTCGGCGGCCGGACCCGAGCGACGGAGATATGCCATGGAAGCACCCGAGATCACGCGACGGCAGTTCACGAGGGGCGCGGCGTTGGCCGCAGTGGGACTGGGGGTCGTTCCCCGTGCGCCCGCCGCCCCGCCGACGGGCGCCGCGATGCGTATTGCGATTCTGGGCGATTCGGTCTGCATTCCCGATCCCGGTCACGAGGCCGCGTGCTTCCTGATCGACGGGAAGCACATGGTCGACACCGGGTGGTGCGCCGCTCTCGGAATGCGCCAGTATGGCTTCGATCCCCTGGCC
>CAYXFW010000261.1:0-4844 GCA_964464305.1 uncultured Verrucomicrobiota bacterium | reverse complement strand
TCAAACTCCAGCCCGTCCGCCGAAACCCTGGACACTTCGATCTGCATGCGCCCCCGCCTAGCCCGCCGTGCCGTCGGACGACGCCACGCCGACCTTCCGCGCCAGCGCCCGCCGCGAGGCCTCGGGGACAAACTGGCGGACCGTTCCGCCGAGCTCGGCGATCTGCCGGACGGTGCTGGAACTCACGTAGCTGTAATCCTCGTTCGGCATCAGGAACAACGTCTCGATATCCGGCGCCAGCTTCCGGTTGGTCAGCGCCATCTGGAATTCGAACTCGAAGTCGGAAAAGGCCCGGAGCCCGCGGATCAGCACGCCGATCTTCTTCTGCCGGGCGTAGGTCACGAGCAGCCCGTCGAACGGCTCCACCTCGATGCCGGGCATCGCCACGACCGCCTCCCGGGCGATCGCGACACGCTCCTCCAGCGTGAACAGCGGATCCTTCGTCGACCGCGCCGCCACCGCCAGGATCAACCTCGGAAAGATGCGCACCGCCCTCTCGATCACGTCGAGATGCCCCAGCGTGATCGGGTCGAACGTCCCCGCATAGATGGCCGCGCGATTCATGATGCACTCCGACCGCGCCCTACTATGCCACAGGCCGCATCCGGCGGCGAATGGAAATGCCGCGCCCGGGGGCCCAGGGCAGACGCATCAAATTCTCGCGCCCGCGGGCCCAAAGCGGCCCGCTCGAGCGCGCAGCCTGCCCGGCGTAGCACGACGGGCGAAGCCGGGAGTGCGCAGAGGAGGAAAGAACCAGCCGGAAATCGGGTTTCGGATGGGTCGTCCCAGTTTCGATTGTCTCCGCGAACTCTGTGCGCTCGAGTGAGCGCCGAGCGAACGGGCGCGAGATATGTAATTCACCGCACAGGAAGATACGCTTGCCCTGCGCCGGGGTCGCCCCGCACTTGTCCCGACCGGGCGCGATCGACTATGCTGCGCGGCTTTCGGAGGGCATGGCCGTGACGGGACGCACGATGCTGCTGGATGCGGTGCAGGGAAAGACGACGGCGCGGCCGGCATGGCTGCCGTTCGTCGGTTGCCACGGCGGACACCTCATCGGACGCGGCGCCGCCGAATACCTGCAGTCCGCCGACCGCGTCGTGCAGGGTCTGACCACCGCGGTCGGCCTCTACCGCCCCGACGGCCTTCCCGTCATGTTCGATCTCCAGATCGAGGCCGAGATCCTCGGCTGCCGCCTCCACTGGGCCGAGGAGGTCCCCCCCTCGGTGATCGCCCACCCGCTCGAGGAAGCGGCGCTCTCCGCCCTGCCGAAGTACGACGCCGGCGGCGGCCGCATGCCGGTCGCCCTCGGCGCGCTGCAAACCCTCCGCCGGCGCTTCGGCGACGAGACCGCCTTCTACGGGCTGTTGTGCGGTCCCTTCACGCTCGCCGCCCACCTGCGCGGGAACTCGCTCTTTCTCGATATGTTCGACGAGCCCGCGCGCGTCGACGACCTGCTCGCGCACTGCGCCGGCGTGGCCCGCGACACCGCCGCCGCCTACCTCACCGCCGGGGCCGACGTGATCGCCGTCGTCGACCCGATGGTCAGCCAGATCTCGCCGGAGGATTTCACGCGGTTCGTCGCGCCCGCGCTGGACAATGTGTTCGACTTCATCCGCGCCCGCGGCGGGCTCTCCTCGCTCTTCGTGTGCGGCGACGTCACCCGCAACCTCGAGGCCATGTGCCGCACGAAGGCCGACAACCTCTCCGTCGACGAGCAGATCCCGATTCCGCGCCTGCGCTCGCTCTGCGACGCCGCCGGAAAGTCCTTCGGCGGGAACCTGCGGCTCACCTCCGTGCTGCTGCTGGGCGAGCCCGACGATGCCCGCAAGGAGGCGATCGACGTCCTCGACGCGGCCGGACCGCGCGGCTTCGTGCTCGCCCCGGGCTGCGACCTGCCCTACGCGACGCCGGCCGCGAACCTGCAGGCCGTCGCGGACATGGTCCACGACCCCTACGCTCGCGACGTGGCGCGCACGTCGCTGGCCACCCGCGCCGCCGACACGTTCGACGACGTGGCCGTGCCGGACTACGGCGCCGCGGACGGCGTGGTCGTCGACGTCATCACGCTCGACTCCACCTCCTGCGCCCCCTGCCAGTACATGATGGAGGCCGTCCGCCGCGCCGCGACCGCCAGCGGGGTCCGGTGCTACATCAACGAACACAAGATCAAGGTCCGGCAGGGGCTGGGCATGATGATGAAGCTCGGCGTGAAGAACCTGCCGACCATCTGCGTCGACGGCGAGGTCCGCTTCGCCTCGATCATCCCCGATCCGAACACACTCGCCGGCGCGCTGCGCGACGCCGCCGCGCACCGCGGCCGCGCATGATCCCGCTTTGCCTCGTCGCCGGCTTCCTCGGCAGCGGCAAGACGACGCTGCTGCGCCGGATCGCCGCGACGAACACGGGGCGGCGGCTCCTGTTCCTCGTCAACGAGTTCTCCGCGGCCGACGTCGACGGCCGGACGCTGGCGGCCGACGGGCTCGACGTGCGGGTCCTCCCCGGCGGCAGCATCTTCTGCCGCTGCCTCGTTTCGCAGTTCATCGGCCAGCTCAACGCCATCGCCGGGCGGTCGGAGATCGGCCCGCTGGACGGTGTCGTGATCGAGGCCAGCGGCATGGCCGATCCGCGCGTCATCGCGCGGCTGCTGGTGGAAACGAAGCTCGATGCGCGCTTTTCCCTGTCGCGCGTGATCGCCGTCGCCGACCCCGTCCGCCTGCTGAAGCTGATCCGCACGCTGCCGGCCATCCGCGCGCAACTGGAGGCGGCGGACGTCGTCGTGCTCAACAAGTGCGACCTCGCCCCGCCGGCCGTCTGCGACGAGGCCGGGGCGCTCGCCCGGTCCTTGCGTCCCGGCGCGACGGTCCTGCGCGCGGTGCGCGCGAACGTGGACGTCGATCCCTTCCCCGACTCGCCGCCGCGCGAGCCCGCGGGCGAGTACGCCGCGTGCCGGGATCCCGCGTTCGAGACGTTCCGCATCGCCTGTCCGGACCCGGTCGACCCCGCCCGGCTTGCGGCGGCGGCCGCGGCGGCAGGGGACGACCTGTACCGCCTCAAGGGCTTCGCCCGCTCCGGCGGCCGGATCGTTTCGGTTCAGGCGGCGGGCGGCGCCCCGGTCTTCGAGCCCGCCCCGGCCGCTGCAGGCGGAGCGCTCGAACTGGCCTGCATCGTCCGCGGCGGCACCGCGGAGCGCATCCGCCCGCTGCTGGAGACCGCGGCCCGCGGGACTCCGGCGGGCGTGGACGGCCCGCCGCGGCCGGCCGGTCCCGCGTAGTCCGCGGCGCGGCGGTCAGTCGTGGTGGAAGATCTCCGTCATGCCGGCCCACCATTCGCCCGGCGCCCGGTCGGGCAGCGGGATCATGCAGGGCTGGCAAACCGCCCACCACTTCTGCGTCAGGGGATCGGCAGCGATGGCCGCCATGTCCGCCTCGAACGAATCCCCGTCATATTCGAAGTAGCTGAAGACCAGGTGCTCGCCGTCGGGCATTCTCCGGTGGAAGATCGAGTAGTTCCGCAGGCGGCTCGCCGTGATGCGCTCCAACACGCCCGGCCACACCGCCGCATGCAGGCGGATGTACTCCTCCGCCCGCGTCGCCTCCAGCCTGCACACGCTCCCGAACCGTTTCATGCCGTCCTCCTCCCCACACCCTGCCGCCCCCGTCGCAGGGTTCACGGCGGGGGGACGAGGGGAAGATAATCCCGGGTCACGGAGTGTCGAGTGGCAAGTGGCGAGTGGGGCGAGGATGAGGGATGAAGGATGAAACCTGAAACCTGAAAGAAGACAGCCCTCGGCCTTCGGTCCCCATCCGTGGTCCTTCCGCCGCTCCGGCCCCAGCCCTCCGTAGCCTTGGCGAAGGAAGGTCCGACCTCTGCCCGCCGACCTCCGACCTCGGATCTCGGGTTCTTGCTCTTCGCTCCCCACTCTCCGCTCTTCGCTCTCCGCCATCTTCACGCCCAGGGGCGGAGGAGGAAGAGGCGGAGGAGGATCTTGTCCGCGACGACGACCCCCATCAGGAGGCAGACGCAGAGGTTGAGTCCGACGAAGAGCCGGATTGGGCGGAAGCCGCCCGGAGCGCCGAAGAGGCCGTGCAGAAACATGGCCGACACGGCGGTGGCGGCGGCGGTCAGCACCCACGCGGCGGCGCGCGAGTCGACGGCGCCGGTCAGGGGCACGAGCAGCAGCAGGGCGGCGAAGCACGCGACCCAGGCCATCGTGACGGTCTTGAGCCGCTCCGTGCCGAAGCTGCGCAGCGCCACGAACCCCGGCAGCGCGGCGTAGTCCTCGCGGTGGTGCAGCATCAGCAGCCAGAAGTGCGGCATCTGCCACGCGAAGAGCAACAGGAACACGCAGGCCGCCTGCAGCACGCTCTGTGCGGGCGCCGGCGAGATCGCGAGCGAGGCGTGCCAGCCGATCAGCACAGGCAGTGCGCCCGCCACGGCGCCGGCGACCAGGCCCCACAGCGACCGGGTCTTCAGGGGCGTGTAGGCCCCGTTGTAGAGGAGGACTGCCGTCGCGCCCCACACGGCGGGCCACGGCCCGCGCCCCATCGCAAGCAGCAGGCCCAGCCCCGCCGCCAGGCAGGCGGCGGAGGCGAACGAGGCCGCGCGCACGCTCACGGAGCCGCGCACGAGCGGGCGCAGGCGGGTCCGCCGCATGCCGCGGTCGCGGACCCGGTCCTGGATGTTGTTGAGAATTCCGGCGCCCGCCGAAAGCAGGAACGTTCCGGCGAAGCAGAGCATCGCGGTGCGCGCGAAGAGGTCGAACCGGAACTGGATCCCGTTGAGGAAGAACCCGAGCAGGGCGGTCAGGGCGATCAGCACGGAGATCGCGACCTTGGCCAGGC
>CAYXFW010000260.1:2910-4846 GCA_964464305.1 uncultured Verrucomicrobiota bacterium | reverse complement strand
GGTTGTCCGTCGCCGCCTTCTGCCAGCCCATGCCGCGGTTGTCGAGGTGGGCGGACTTCCAGCAGTCGAGAAACACGTTGTTCGTGACCACGTTGTCGTCGCCGCCGCCGATGAAGATGGACTGCATGCAGCGCTCGAAGACGTTGCCGTGGATCGTGTGCCCGGAATGCTGGTCGTCGAGGTAGACCGTCATGCCGCCGTAGCCGGTCTCGCCGAGGATCTGGTGCCAGTAGTTGAACCGGAGGACGTTTCCGCGCGCGGTCCAGTCGCGGCCGACGTAGTAGGCCCCGGCGTCGCCGCTCTCCTCGACGACATTGTGGATCTCGTTGAACTCGACGAGGTGATCGTTGCCGCCCGCCGCCAGCGCCATGTGCGGCCCGTCGTGGACCAGGTTGTGCGCGATGCGGTTGCCCACGCCGTCGACCGCGATGCCCGGCTGGTAGGTGCGGGCCCGCCGGCCGAAGTGGTGGACGTGGTTGTTCTCGACGTTGTGCCCGGCGGGCGTCAGCGTCTTGCGGTCGCCGCCGCTCATCGCGATGCCGCCGTCGCCCGTCCCGCTGACGTCGCAGCCGAAGACGGTGTGTCGCGCGCCGCCGCTGACGTGGACGCCGCGGCCGCCGGTGTTCCGGATCGTGCACCCGGAGACCGTGCAGTTCGTACCGCCCTTGATCGACACCGCCGTACCGCGGCAGGCCTCGATCGCGAAGCCGTGGAAGGTCGCGTGCGAGAGGCCGTCGGCCCGGAGGATCGAATCGGCCGCGGAGAGCACAATCCGCCCGTCCGGGTTGGGCGGAATGAGGAAGAGAAAGCCGGCCTGGCGGTCGAGATGGTATTCGCCGGGGCGGTCGAGCTCGGAAAGAAGGTTGAACGCGTACCAGCGCGCGCGGCCCGGGGTGATGCCGTAGACCGGCCGGATGTCCGGCCGCCGCAACAGCGCCCGCCGTTCGGGATCGACCCCGGTCAGCGGCTCGTAGAGCTCGGCCCAGTCGTGGTGCCAGTAGGCGAAGATCCAGGGGTCGCTCTCGCCGGCCCATCGCGCCATGCGGTCGGTGTCGGCGACGACAGCCGTCGCGTTCGTGGCATCGACGATTCCGCGGAAGCCGGCGTCGGGCCAGCGCGCCAGCCGCATCGGCGCGTCGTCGAAGTACAGCTCCGCCTCCGCGAGCCCGCCCTTCGGTCCGAAGCCGCGCACGGGGATCTCGCCCCAGTTGGTCAGACCCTGGGCGCGGAGATCCGCGACCGCCGCCCAGCCCCGCGACGCCTCGGGGAGGCGCGCGAGCATGGCCGCGTCCGTGACGGGGCGCCATCCGGTCACCTCGTGTCCGCCGGAAAACCGGACCGACGCGCCGGGCTCGGCGACGTACGCGACCGGCGCGCCCTCGGCGCCCGAGTCCTGCGCGCCGAACTCCACCGCGCGATCGAACACGTACGTGCCGCCCCGCACCATGACCGTGGCCGCCGTCGCGGGTCCGCCGCCCGCGCGTACCTGCCGCAGCCGGTCGCGCGCGCCCTCCAGCGTCGCCAGCGGCCCGTCGCTCCCCGCCGCATCCGGCGCCGCAAGCCGGCCGCTCCATGCGTCGTTGCCGTTCGTCGCGACAAAGAAATCCGCCGCAGGCCCGCGCGCGGCCTCCCCCGGACCGTTCGCGCTGCATCCCGCCGCCAGTATCCACCCGGCCGCCAGTCCGCCAATCCACCACCGCCCCTGTGTCGCCATGGCCGCTCTCCTCCCACCGGCCCACCCGCCGGAGACCCCCCATCTTAACAGAAACGCCCATCAGGCGCCCTGCGCTTGTCGCACACCTTGTAGCTTCAGGGGGCCGCGGGGAGCACCACGGATCTCACGGATCGCACGGATGTCCCGAAGGTAGCCGCAGGGCTACGACCTGCGGCGCCCCGGCATCCGCCAACGCCCCGGCGCGCCACGTCGTAGCCGTGG
>CAYXFW010000260.1:0-2900 GCA_964464305.1 uncultured Verrucomicrobiota bacterium | reverse complement strand
CGGCGAGGAAAGCACGAAACCGGAATCCCGAAGCACGAACAAATTCGAAATCCCAAGCGGCAAGCACGAAACGGCCATCCGGCACGAAACCACTGATTCACACTGATGGACACTGATGTGGGCGCAGAGCGGAGAGCGAAGAGCGGAAAGCGGGCAATAGTCGGGCACCTTGTCGCCCTGGGGACCGAGGGTCGAGGGCCTGGCCGGAGGGAACCACGGATCGCACGGATTTCACGGATGTCCCGGCGGCTGTTGTCGTACGCCTCGACAAGGGTAGACACGAAACGGCCCGCCGGTTTGAGTTTTTCGCATTTCCGCGCTTCGTGCTTGTTTCGTGCTTCAGGAATACCCGGTTGACGACTTCCCCCGCAGCGGGGTAGCCTCCCGTCGTTGAGAGGTATCCGCGCGCCTGGGAGGCCGTGGATGCGCGAGATGGCGGGGAGTTCAGAGGTGAGACAGGGCGGACAGGGCCGTCGGGCCACGGATCCAAGGCGATCCCGTGGAACTGCGCGTTCTTCGGAATCGTCCTCTTCTTGTCCCCGGCCCCCGCAACATGCGGCCACCCCCATCCGGCCACAACGGCTCCCCAACCCCCGGCGCCGCCGTCCTCGTTCTCGTCTGAGGCATAGCACATGATTCCGAACGACCGAGGGCAATAATGGGAATCAAGCGGATCTTGTTTCAAGAAGGCGTTTGCATATCCGGTGCGACATATGATGTTCTCATCCCCCTTCCGGCAAATGCTGATGAGTGCATGCGAGCCATTGGCATCAATGATTTCGACGACGCAGATGATGAATGGGACGCCGATTTCAATGCCATTGTCGACCATCTTGTCGGGAACATCAGGTATTCCATCTCATCCGTAGACCCACTAACGGGGCAGGTGGAGCAACTCGACGACTTTACGGCAGAGCGCATTCAGTCGTTTCTGGCGTACGTCGACCATTTGGATCTTGTCATCAATGTAGCGGGGACAAGGACCATACGGTTCACGCGCGGCCACAAGATCTTCTGGTTGGCGGGGTTCGCAAGACATGATATCGAGTCGCTGCCGTTCGCGCTGGAGCCGACTCAGAACGCTAGAATCGGAGAGTTGTTCGAATACGAGAACATGATGGTTCCGCGCCATTTTCAGTGGCCGGAGATCAGGCGCAAGAGGACCCGATACCGGCTGTCTGCTGTAGCCGGCCGCGGTTTGTCCCGGCGGAGCCATGCGAAGCCGGACGAGGCCGGCAGACAAAGTGCTCCGGAGCGCTTGCCGGCCGGGGTCGACGCCCCCGGCTACAGCGGGCCACGAGCCCTCATCTATGCGAGGCGCTGAAAAAAGCGAGGAACTGCTTTGGACATCACGCGACTCAGGATTCCGATGCGTCACTTTCCATGCCCCCATGCCTCAGTGCGCTCCGGTGCGCTTGCCGGGCCAGCCCGCCGACGCGCTGCGGGCTACGGCGCGGGGCGGATGAGGATGCGGAGGCGCTTGACGGTGTAGGCGCGGGCGTTGTTGTTGATGGTCCAGTCGCGCGTCTTGCCCTCGCTGTTGCCGATGCCGAGGTCGGCGCCGGCGCCGGCCTTCCAGTTGTTGATGGCAAACACGGTCTGGCGGGCGGCGCCGTTGTGGACCTGCATCGAGCCGTAGCCGTCGCGCGGCTCGCCGGGCTGGTCGCCGAAGTCGAAGACATCGGCGGCGGCGCCGGGCACGGATGCGCTGTTGGGCGCGCCGTAGTTGTTCGGCCAGAACTCGAGGTTGCCGCCAGCCATGGCGGAACCGTTGGTGAGGCCGGGTACGTTGGAGAGGACGGTCAGGTTGGTGACCGGCGTCTGAAAGAAGGCGCCGGACGCCAGGGCCGGAATGCCGGTCTTGCGGAGGTCGGTCGTGAAGGCGTCCATGGACGTGTAGACGTACCGCGGGGCCTCGCCGGGTTTCTGGAGTTCGAGGAAGTAGGCGATGCGGTCGAACGTGCCCGCGATCTCCGCGGTGTGGTCCTCGTCGTAGGCGAACGTCGCGCCGAGTTTCGCGAGATCGAGCGAGTAGACGAGCCGGTAGTCCTTCGATTCGCCGACCTTCAGTGCGAGCCAGTCCATGACCGGCACGTCGCCGGCGCGGAAGGGGGCGGCGGGCAGTCCGGCGCCGTTGGCGAGATTGGGCTCGGCGAGCTTGTGCCAGCCGAAGCGGACCGCGACCGGGTTCGTGCAGGCCGGCGAGGTGAGCACGACGCTGTCGCCGTCAATCACGGCCTCGGCCGGAACGAAGTCGGTGCCTTCGCCAACGATCTCGAAGTGCGAGGGCGCCTTGCCGTCGCGCGTGACGAGTCCGCCATGGGCGTGGTCGAACGTGACCCGCAGCTTCGCGCCGTCGGGCGCGAGCGATTTGAAGACGGGGCCCGAGAAGACGATGTCCTTCGCGCCGTAGGTCTTCGCGAGCGCGAGCAGCGCCAGACGCCGGCCCGCCTCCTGCTTGTTGCGCGGGTGGATGTCCTTGAGGTTGCCGATGTCGTGGATCACCGCCATGCCGGTGTCCGGGATGGCGAGGGCGGCGGCCTGGGCCTCCCAGAACACGGGCAGCACGTAGGGATCCTCTTCGCCGTACTGATAAGGGGCGATCTGCACGTAGTAGAACGGGAGCGGCCCCTGGTTCCAGACACCGCGCCAGCCCTCGACGAGCGCCCGGGTCTTGTCGGTATAGAGCTTCCCCTCGCCGTGGTTCGATTCGCCCTGATACCAGATCGCCCCGCGCAGCGCGAAGGGGACGAGCGGGTGGATCATCGCGTTGTAGAGGGAGCAGGGGTCCTGGGACCCGCGCAGGGGGACTAACTCGGGCGGGTAGGGCGGCAACGGATCGAGGACGGCCCCCGAGGCCAGCGCGGCCTTCGCCTGTGCGGTCCATGCGGCGTTGGTGC
>CAYXFW010000259.1:0-4876 GCA_964464305.1 uncultured Verrucomicrobiota bacterium | reverse complement strand
GCCGATACCGAGCGCGGCGTCCTGATCTACTCCGATCATTTCCGCATCCGGAACCATCCGCTGGCCGACGCGATCGCCGCGGCGTTCAGCGTGCCGGCATCGATCGACAACGACGCGCGGCTGGAAGCCACCGCGCACATGAGCCAGCCCGAGGGAAATTCCGACGACGACTTCGTCTTCCTCTACCTGAACCACCGGCCCCAGGATGGCGGCGTCGTCTTCACCGACTTCGGCTCCGCCATCGTGATCGAAGGCCGCATTCACCGCGGGGCGCACCGCGGGGCGGGCGAACTCTGGGGGCGCCTGCGCCCGCCCACGCCTCCGTCACTGACCGCGGCGGACGTGGCGCTCATCGAATCGCCCGACGGCGCGATCAACGAACGCATCGAGGCGGTGGCCAACGCCCTGGCTCCCTGCATCGCGACCCTGGCCGGATACATGGATCCTCAATGCGTGGTGCTCGGTGGCGCCGTGGACTGGCGCAACAAGGCCCTGCTGACCTATCTGCAGGCTCGTGTGAACGAACAGGTCCAGCCCTGGTACGCCGAGCGGAGCATCTGCATCGAAACCGCCCGCGTTCCGGGTCCGGGCGCTGCATCCGGAGCCGCCCTGATGGCGTTCGACCGGATCCCCCTCACGGACCTCGACAACCGACGGCCCTGACGGCCTGCCGCCGCCTCCAATCCTCGCCTGACCGGTGGGGGAGGCAACACGCACCAGCCTCCCCCGCGGTCGGCGGACTCCGGACTCGCGCCGGAAGGCCAACGGGGGCACACTCACGACGATGAAGGGCGTACGGCTCGATCAGGAGATGGTGGCGCGCGGACTCGCGGAGAGCCGGGAGCTGGCGCAGCGCCTGATTCTGGCGGGCGAGGTCCGGATCGGTGGCGTGCCGGCGTCCAAGTCCGCCCAGCCGGTGCCGCCCGGGGCGGTGATCGAGGTCGAAACGCCGCCCCGCTTCGTCAGCCGCGGCGGGGACAAGCTCGAGGCCGCGTTCGCGAACTTCCCCATCGACGTGACCGGGCTCGTATGCCTCGACATCGGGGCGTCGACCGGCGGCTTCACCGACTGCATGCTCCAGCACGGCGCGGCGCGCGTTTACGCGATCGACGTCGGGCGCGGCCAGTTGCACTGGCGGCTTCGCACCGACCCCCGCGTGGTCGTGATGGAGGGCGTCAACGCGCGCCATCTCCTGACCGCCCGCGTGCCCGAACCGGCGGCGTTCGCGGCGATGGACGTCTCCTTCATCTCGTTGACGAAAGTTCTCCCGGCTGTTAGACAGCTTCTTTCGCCCGGCGCCGGGATCGTGACCCTCATCAAGCCCCAGTTCGAAGCCGGGCGGGCGGACGTGGGCCGGGGCGGCGTGGTCCGCGACGAGGCGGTGCGGGCGCGCGTTGTGGAAACGGTGCGGGTGTTCGGCGAATCGCAAGTGGGCCTCGAGTGGCGCGGCGTATGCCCCTCGCCGCTGCGCGGCCCCGCGGGAAACGTGGAGTTTCTCGCCTGCTGGAGGCGTCCATGAAACGGATCGGCGTAACGGCCAACGGATCGAAACCGCGGGCGCCCGAGGTGCTCCGGCGCCTGGCGGACCATGCGCACAAGCTGGGTCTCGACCTCGTCACCTGCGACGGCACGGCGGCCCTCCTCCCCGGGGCGCAGGCGGTGCCGCCGGCGGACTTCGCATCCTCGATCGATGTCCTCGTCGCCATGGGCGGCGACGGCACGATGCTGCACGCCGCGCGGCTGCTCGACGGCCACGACATCCCGCTGCTCGGGGTCAATCTCGGCAGCCTCGGCTTCCTCACCAGCGTCACCGACGACCGCGTCGAGGCCGCGCTCGACGTTCTCGTGCAGGGCGGCTACCACCTCTCGCACCGCAGCACCATCGATGCCGTGTTCCACCACGAAGGGCTGGCGGCCGGCGCCTGCCGCGCGCTGAACGACGTCGTCATCGGCTGGGGCGAGACGTCCCGCGTCGTCACCCTCGGTCTCGCGATCGACGGCTCGCCGGTCGGCGCGTTCGTCTGCGACGGCCTGATCGTCTCGACGCCGACCGGCAGCACCGGCCATTCCCTCTCCACCGGCGGCCCCGTTGTCCACCCGGAGTCGGGCGTCATCGTCCTGAACCCGATCTGCCCGCACACGCTGAGCAACCGGCCGATGGTGATCCCGGACGACCGCCGCATCGCGATCGAGGTCATCCGGTCCTCCAAGCGCCAGATCCTCGTGATCGACGGACAGGACCACCACCAGATCGTGCAGGGCGACCGCCTCGAGATCGCCCGCTCGCCGCTCGGCCTTCGGTTCATCCACCTTCCCGGCTACAATTACTTCGACGTCCTCCGCCAGAAGCTCCACTGGCGCAGCTCGAACGTGTAGGAAGAGATCCCGGCACGCTTGCCTGCCGGGCTCAGCGCACCCGGCTACAACCTCGCCTCCGTGGTTCCGCGTTGTAGCCGGGGGCGCCGACCCCGGCCTTCCCGCGTACGGGGGCGCTTGCCTGCCGCGATCCTCCGTCGCGCCGCGCTATGGAGGACAAGCCGGTCGCGGCTACAGAAGAGGCCCCTCGACAATGTGCCGTTTGCTGTAGCCGCGATCGATGATCGCGGCCTTCCTGTGCACTGGAGCCTTGCCCGCCGGGCTCCCCGCGCCCGGCGACAACCTGGCCTCCCGTCGCCCCGGGCGCCCGATCCCGCTGGATCGCAGGTGCGTGCGGCGGTATGGTAGCGGCATGAGTCATGGAGAGAACAACGGACGCGGGCCGCCGGGCATGCCGGTGGCCGTCGAGGCGGGTCCGGCGGAGTTGCCGGGACGGCATGGGACGGTGCCGGACGACCACACCCAGCGCGTGCTGCCGGTGCTGCCGTTGAACGACGTCGTGCTGTTCCCGTCCATGGTCGCCCCGCTGGTCGTCAACACGCAGCGGTCGATGAAGCTCGCCGAGGACATTGCGGCGGGCGACCGGCTGTTCATCGCGGTCCTCCAGCGCGAAGGCGACGTCCCGGACGACAAGGTGGTGCCGTCGCAGCTCCACACGATCGGCTGCATCGCCCGGATGATCCGGATGCTCCGGTTTCCCGACGAGTCGCTCCGCATCCTGGTGCAGGGCCAGCACCGCTGCCGGCTGACGGGTTTCGAGAAGGGCAAGGTTCCATACCTTCGCGCCGGGTTCACGACGCTGAAGGACGACACCGGCAACGGCATCGAGATGGAGGCCCTCGCGCGCAACGCCTCGCAGCGGTTCCAGGAAGTCATCACCCTCTCTCCCTCCCTCCCGGAGGAGCTGAAGGTCGCGCTGTTCAACATCGACGACCCCGCCAAGCTCTCCGACCTGATCGCCGCCAACCTGCCCATGCCCATGGGCGACCGGCAGGGCCTGCTGGACTTGACCTCCGTCCGCGCGCGGCTCGAGCGCATCACGGTCCTGCTCAACCGCGAGCGCTAGGTGCTCCGCCTCGGCAACGAGATCCAGAGCAAGGTCAGCGAGACGTTTTCCAAGAGCCAGCGCGAGTACTTCCTGCGCGAGCAGCTCAAGCAGATTCGCACCGAGCTCGGCGAGAGCGACCAGCAAAGCGGCGACCAGCAGGTGCTCCGCAAGCGCATCGACGAGGCGAAGCTCCCGAAGGAGGCGCGGACGGTCGCGGACAAGGAGCTCGGCCGCCTGACGACCATTTCGCCCATGTCGCCCGAATACGGCGTGATCCGGACCTATCTCGACTGGATGGTCGACATGCCGTGGGACCGCCGGACGGAGGACCGCATCGATCTCGCCGCGGCGCGGCGCGTACTCGACCGCGACCACTACGGGCTCTCGAAGATCAAGGAGCGCATCGTCGAGTTCCTCGCCGTCCTCAAGCTCCGGCGCGACCTCAAGGGACCGATCATCTGCTTCGTCGGCCCCCCGGGCGTCGGCAAGACCTCGCTCGGCCAGTCGGTCGCGCACGCCCTCGGGCGCACGTTCGTCCGCATGTCGCTGGGCGGCGTCCACGACGAGGCGGAAATCCGCGGCCACCGCCGGACCTATATCGGGGCGATGCCCGGGCGCATCCTGCAGGGGCTGCGGCGCGCCGGCACGCGGAACCCGGTGTTCATGCTCGACGAGATCGACAAGGTCGGCCAGGACTTCCGCGGCGATCCGTCGTCCGCCCTTCTCGAAGTGCTCGACCCCGAGCAGAACCACGCCTTCCAGGACCATTACCTCGACGTGGCCTTCGACCTCTCGCAGGTGCTGTTCATCACGACGGCGAACATGCTCGATACGATTCCGCCGGCGCTGCGCGACCGCATGGAGGTGCTGGAAATCGCCGGCTACACGCTGAGGGAAAAGCTGCATATCGCCCGGCGCCACCTCGTGCCCAAGCAACTCGCGGCCCACGGGCTTACGCCCGCGCGCCTCCGCTTCCCCGACGCCGCGCTGGAGATGATCGTCACCGGCTACACGCGCGAGGCCGGCGTTCGCAACTTGGAGCGCGAGATCGCCGGTCTGTGCCGGAAGGCGGCCCGGAATGTCGCGGGCGGCCGGAAGCAGCGGCTTCCGCTCGATGCCGCGCGCCTGCGCGCCTGGCTCGGCCCGAAGAGGTTCGACGCCGAAAGCGTGGAACGGAACAATCCCCCGGGCGTTGCGACGGGCCTGGCCTGGACGCCGACCGGGGGCGACATTCTCTTCGTCGAGGCGACGGCGATGCCGGGCAAGGGGCGCCTCGTCCTCACCGGCCTGCTGGGCGACGTCATGAAGGAATCCGCCCAGGCCGCCGTCTCGTTCGTCCGTTCGCGCGCGGAGTCGCTCGGTCTCCCGCCGGACTTCACCGAGAAGAACGATCTGCACATCCACGTCCCCGCCGGCGCGATCCCGAAAGACGGCCCGTCGGCCGGCCTCGCG
>CAYXFW010000258.1:0-4888 GCA_964464305.1 uncultured Verrucomicrobiota bacterium | reverse complement strand
GTCGAGGCGCCGCCGAGGCCCGCGACCTCAACCTTCATCCGCCCGCCGGCGAAGTGCGCCACTGCCGCGCTGCCCGGCGGACCGTCCAGCCGGAACGTGATGCCGGGCTCGTAAACCCCGTTCCGTCCTCCGCCCGCGGCATCGACCGCGACGGGGCCGTTCCATTCGCTCATGCGCCAGAATGCAATCGGCTTCGAGGCAACCACCCGCCGTTCCACGGGGCTCCACGCGTCCTCCAACTGCAGCCGCGGCCGGCCGGACACGCCCTCCAACAGGCCCAGCAACGTCCCGACGATCTTCGGCTCGGCCTGCGGTTCAAGGCCGGCCGACCTGCACGCCCACGTGTTGTAGCCGCCCAGCGGATGAAGGTCGGGTGGCGGAATGTACCCCTCCTCGCCGTTGGCCAGTCCGACGAACATCGCGGGCTGGAGAGGGCTCC
Organism: uncultured Verrucomicrobiota bacterium; assembly: GCA_964464305.1. GTDB lineage: Bacteria > Verrucomicrobiota > Kiritimatiellia > PWTM01 > PWTM01 > VGWF01. The sequence goes on along the minus strand of CAYXFW010000258.1, from coordinate 4,449 downwards.
CGGCCTTCACCTTGAGGCCGCTGATCGCAAAGACTTCGCACGGACACGCTGCCAGACCGAGTTCACCGATGCGCATCGCCTGCAACTCCACATCGCGAACCGGATGCTCCAGCAACCAGAGCTGCTCGCGTGCGTAGACCTCCGCCTGCGACTTCGCGAGACGGTCGCCCATGTGCGCATCGAGGCCGCGCGCCCATTCGACCCGCTTCGGATCCGGTTGGCGTGTCGGAATGCGCAGCGTTGTCCCGCGAACAGCAAGCGGAATCGAATCCCGAAACACGATTCCCGCGCAGGCATCCGCGGCGATGCGGGCCAGTTGCGCCGCGTAGTCGCCGATCCCGATCTCACGCTTCGGGCGCCCATAGTCCATCCAGTGCTGGTCGCCGCTGGCACCCTGGGACATGATGCCGACGAAGGCGGGCTCCGCATTCGTGGCGCCGATCCGCCGCCCCAGTTCTTCGCAGAAGCGGCCGTAATAGTCCGCCGAGACGGCCGGGGTGCCGAAATAGTGCATCGCGTAGTTCGCCAGCACCGCGATCGGCCGGCCCCGCGCCGACCGGACCGCGAGAAGGGTCAACGAGGGATCCGACGGACCCGACGGACCGATCGTGTCCGGACTCGCGTACCCCGGATGCATGTTGGCGCGAACGGTGTGCTCGCCGAACGGATCGGTCAGCATCCGGTCGGGCCGCCGGATCCAGACGCGCGTGTGCGTGTGGTCCGGCGCCTGGGCGACGGCCCAGCCGGCCTGCGCGGGCTCAAGCTGCGCGGCCGCGCGCTGCAGTCCTTCGACGATCCGCGGCAGCGCGAACTGCGGGTAGCCCGGATCCGGCGGCGTACCGAGAACCTGCATGAGCGACGGTGCGCTGTGGGTGTGCGTCGCCGAAAGCAGGATGTGCGTCGCGGGGATGCCTGTCAGCTTCTCCGCGCGCGCGCGGACCTCGCGGGCGAAATCGGCGGGAATGAGGCAGGTGTCCAGCACACCCAGCGCGAGACGCGTCGTCCCGTCGTCCAGCACCAGCCATCGCACGTGAAGCCGGTCGTGGACGGCATCCGCGGTCCGCGAGAAGAACCCGCCATTGACGATGACCGGGAAGGATGTCGGCGTCACGTCCATCGCATATGCGCCCGCGCGGAGACGGGGCGAAGCCTGCGCGGCGCGTCCGAATGGAGCCAATGTTGCGAACGGGGCCAGGACAGCCATCCAGAGGATCCACCGCGCGGCACGGCAGAACGACCTCGTGAAATGTCGATTCACAGCGAGCCCCCGATATCGCGCCATCTCATCCGGGTTGAGTTCACGGGTTGTTCATGGACACAAGGAGCTTCTGGACATTCCGCAGGGATTGGCGAAGACTTGCGGCTGACCGCTCCCGCACGGGCGCCTGTTCGGACAGCGGGGTCGCATAGAAACGGTCTTGAATGGACTTCCGGGTTTCGCCGAACGAAGCGGGGCGCGTCCACGGCGTCCGGTCCCCCGCCTGAAGCCGCCTTCCGACCCAGGTCCAGTACGCGTCCATCTCCGGCTCGTACACGTGCCGGACCAGTTCGTACTGGTGAGCGCGGCAGTAGTTGTTCTCGGAGTTTCCCTTCAACGTCTGCTCCGTGTGCGGATTCAGGCGGGACGCCACGCCGCCGAGATCGCCCGCCCGCCCCATCCGCAGGACCGACGCATGGAGCGAAAAGTCGTCGCTGAGCGCCAGCAGATCGCCGAGTTCCCGCATCAGTTCCTTGCTGACGCGCTCCATGTCCCGCACGGCGGCCTCGTCCCCGCGACCCGCCCGCCACGACTCCATGGCCACGCAGCCGCGGAGCATGGAAACCTTGAGGGCGCGATTCATGACCGTGCGGGCGATGTCGAGCGCGTCGCGGCGCCACGGCTCGTTCGCAAAGCCGGCATCGGCCGCCTGCGCGAGGCGGTCGAAAACCGCAGGGCCCTCCCGCAGCGGCGCGGCCAATCGTGCGATCTCGCCGGTGTAGCGGCCGATGCGCTCGTCGTTGAGATTCGTGTAGTCGGCGCCGGAGAGCAGCCGGAAGTGCGGATCGAATTGCACACCCGGCGGACTGGGCTTCTGTTCCGGGCCCCCGTGCGTCCAGTGATGCGTGGCGGCGATCGGCAGGAACGCGCGCCAGACCGCCTCCATGCCGGGGGCCAGGCCCGCCGGGTACCGGTGCGCGCAAAAGCCCGATACAAACGCCTCCGCGTCCAGTTGGTCCGGCTGCCAGCCGTTCGCCGCAAGGTACTCGAGCAACAGCGTATTGCTGTGTGAAATCTCGGGCCACAGCACAAGGCCGAGACACTGCGGATCCTGCGCCGCCTCGCCGATCCGTTCGCGGAGGATGGCGTAGTCCTCGCGGATGTCGCTGTCGGACGCGAAGGCGTGGAACACGCCGAAGATCCAGGGGAACTTTCCGCCGACGTCCCAGTCGCGGTAGGTCTTGCGACCGGACAGGTCGGCCGTGTAGTCGAGCAGGATGGTGCGCCGCGGATCGAACTCGCCCAGCAGCCGCTTCACGTCATCGTTCTTCCACCACCCCATCAGGTCCCAGCTCGCGATCAGCAACGGCGCGTCCGGATGCTGGCGACGCAGGACCTCCTGGATTCTGCGGTAGGCATGCATCTTCCGCCGCAGGTTCTCGCCCTCGTCGGAACCGAATCGCCGTTCGGCCATCCCGATGGTGTGAAACATCCGGGGCTCGCCGAACTCCCGGATGTGGGTCTCGGTCAGCTTCCAGTACGCATCCCACGCGCGCTCGTTCCCGACGTCCCAGATCGCCGCGCTGGAAAGCGAATAGCCGGTCTTCTGATCCCGCGTGACGGGAAAGTCGGGAAATTTCGCGTAGAAGCTGGACGGCGTGTGCGAGTACCAGTGCGTGATCGTGCCGGTATCCTCCGGATGCAGCAGCCCGCGCTCGCGGGCATACGCAAGAACGCGCTTTCGCAGTTCGCCGCGATATTTCAGCGGCCAGAACGACGTCCGGTCGTTGTACGATCTCGGCTCCGCGTCGGGATCCACGCCGTCCTCCGGGGGGTACGGCAGATCGAAGGCGCGCTGGAAGAGATCGTCGATCCCGGTGCGCAGCATGAGAAGGTTCATCCTCTTCTTCAGGATCCAGTCGATCTCGCGCTTCCAGTCCTCCAAATCCCACATTTCCGCGTGGAAACGGTGCGGCCCGCGGTGGGCGAAGTAGCGCAGCCCGCGCCATGTGAAGTGGGGCCGTTCGGTGATGTCGCAGCCGGCCAGCCCGAGATCCGGGCGGCGCGGGGCCACGTCGCCGTCCCAGAAATACTCCGCACCGGCCCGCCGGCGGAAGAAGTCGTAGGCGGCGTAGATCGTCGAACGCCCCGATCCCCCGGCGAGAATCAGCAGCGTCCGGCCCTCGCGCGGAAGCGAAAGGATGCGATAGTCGTCCGTGCCATGGCGAACGCCGAGGTTCGTCACGGCCGCCTGCAGGATCAGGCGGTGTACGACCGGGTTCACGGCATCGGATCCGACGAGGACAACATCCCCCGGCGGTAGCGCGCCGTCGTCCGGATCGGCCGCGGACCGCAGGACGGGCCGGGCGCCGGTGACCTTCTCCCACATCCCTGCAAAGGCGTCGCCCGCAATGCGCCAGGCCGCCTCCCCGTGGGTGGGAACAAGGATCGTCGGCGCAGAAGCCGACGCGGCCGGCTGTCTGCCCGCAACCAGGACCATCGACGCCGCCAGTGCGGCCGCCGCCCATCCCTTCATTCCGGTCCTCCGTTCATCCCGCACCGGCGAGCATCGTGTCCGAACTCCGCGCCAAGGACAACCGCGGCCGGCACGGATGCGGCCGCGGTGGAACGCGGCCCTCCAACTTCCATCGCCTTTGGAGGGGCACGTTCCACCGTGCCCTGTCCCACGGCCGCGGTGGATCCGGCTTCGCCTCGGATGCTTCGCCGGAGTCGCAGCAAGGGTTCCGGGTTCGGCGTTCGCCGCCCCTCACATCCCCCCGACGATCGGATACCAGTCCGGGCGGTAAGGATCCTGGTGGAAGCGGGCGTAGTAGTCGCCCTTCTCCTCATAGTAGCGTCCGTACTTCTCCATCTTCTCCTCGTCCAGCGCGACGCCGAGCCCCGGTCCGGTCGGGACGCGGATGCAGCCGTCCTCGTACTTCAGGGGGCCGCCCTGGATGATGTCGTCCGTCAGGTAATGGTAGTGAGCATCGCCCGCGAAATGCATTTCCGGGATCGTCGACGCGGTGTGGATCATCGCCGCCAACTCGATGCCGAACTCCGCTCCGCTGTGCATCGCGACGCCCAGGTTGAAGGTGCGGCACACGGCGGCGAGATCCTTCACGCCCCGCGGACCCTCCCAGTAGTGAAGGTCCGTCAGGACGATGTCCACGGCGCCCATCCGCACGGCCGGGCCGAGGTCGTCGAACTTGTTCGGGTACATGTTCGTCGCGATCGGCGTGCGGATCTTC
>CAYXFW010000257.1:0-4896 GCA_964464305.1 uncultured Verrucomicrobiota bacterium | reverse complement strand
CAGGGCCTGCGCCCGGGCGAGGATCTCGTGGACATTGCGAGCGCTCTCGACGAGGCATTCGGCTCCGCGGGCGGGGCCGCCGGCGAGGAATGGCACCCCGGCCAGAAGAAACCCGAAGAGACCTGATCGCGCGTACGGCTGCCCCTCCCGGTCCGTCCGGGCCGGGAGGGGTGGGCCGCCGGCGCGCCGACCCGCGAGGTGGTTCATGCACCCGGACGTTTCCCGGCAAATGGCGGTCCTTTCCCGCCGGCTGGTCGATTTCGTCGCCCCGGCGGAACTCGAGGCCCGGCTCGACCGCGCCCTGTCCACAGGCCGGCCGCTCCGCGTGAAGTACGGAGCCGATCCCTCGGCCCCGGACCTTCACCTTGGCCATGTCGTCGGTCTCAACAAGCTGCGGGAATTCCAGGATCTCGGCCACACGGTGGTCTTCATCATCGGCGATTTCACCGGGATGATCGGCGACCCTTCCGGCCGTTCGCAGACGCGCAAGCCGCTGACCGCCGACCAGGTGCGGCAGAATGCGGCCTCCTACCAGGAGCAGGTCTTCAAAGTCCTGCGCCCGGACCGCACCGAGGTCCGTTTCAACTCCGAATGGCTGTCCCCGGTTTCCTTCGCCGACGTCATCCGCCTCGCGGCGCGCGTGACGGTCGCGCAGATGCTGGCGCGCGACGACTTCTCGAAGCGCCATGCGGCCAACCTCCCCATCTCGCTGGTCGAGTTCCTCTATCCTCTCGTGCAGGCCTACGATTCCGTGATGGTGCAGGCGGATGTCGAACTCGGCGGCACGGACCAGCTCTTCAATCTTCTGCTCGGGCGCGAGCTCCAGAAGTCCTTCGGCCAGGATCCGCAGATCGTGATGACGCTGCCGCTGCTCGAGGGGCTCGACGGCGTCCAGAAGATGAGCAAGAGCCTCGGCAACTACGTCGGCGTCGCCGAGCCGCCGCGCGACATCTTCGGCAAGGTCATGTCCGTCAGTGACGATCTCATGTGGCGCTACTTCACCCTGGTCCTTTGCACGCCGGAGGAGGACGTCGCGACGCTGCGCCGCGGCATCGCCGAGGGCCGGTTGAGCCCGCGCAAGGTGAAGGACGATCTCGCGAAGGCGGTGGCCGCCCGCTTCCATGGTGCGGAGGCGGGGCAGGCGGCCTCGGAGGAGTTCGCCCGCGTGTTTTCGAAGGGCCAGTTGCCCGACGACATGCCCGAGGTGACGATGTCCGGGGAGGAACGGGAGGCGGGCATCAAGCTCTTCGCGCTGCTGGCGAAGGCGGGACTGGTGTCCACCACGAGCGAGGCGCGCCGGCTCATCCAGCAGGGCGCCGTCCATGTCGGCGAAGAGAAGATCGCCGACCCCAATGCCGTCGTACGACCCGCGCCGGGAACCGTGATCCGGGCGGGGAAGCGGGGATTTGCCAGGATACGATGAGTTTCAAGTTCCAAGTTTCAAGTTTCAGGTGTGGACGACAACTTGAAACCTGGAACTTGGAACCTGAAACTTCGAACCGGAGGTTCGCGTGAACACAGTCTTGATTGGCGCCCAGTGGGGCGATGAGGGCAAGGGGAAGGTCATCGACGTCCTGACGGACCGGGCCGACTGGGTCGTCCGGTACCAGGGCGGCAACAACGCCGGCCACACGGTCGAGATCGGCGGCACGCGCTATGTGCTGCACCTGGTCCCGTCCGGCATCTTCCGCGAGCGCACGAAATGCGTCATCGGCAACGGGCTCGTGGTCGACCCCGTGGGCCTGCTGGAGGAGATCCGCGAGGTCCGCGAGGCGGGCTTCGGCGTCGAAGGCCGGCTCTTCCTGAGCGACCGCGCCCACCTCGTGCTGCCGTACCACCGCGCGCTGGATGCCGGCCGCGAGCGGACGCTGTCCGACGGCGAGCGCATCGGCACGACGCAGCGGGGCATCGGCCCGGCCTACGTCGACAAGGCGCAGCGCACCGGGATCCGCGCGGGCGCCATGCGCCTGCCGGAATTCCCGGACATGGTCCGCGCGCGCGTCGAGGACGCCAACCTCCGCCTGGCCGCGCAGGGACAACCGGTCCTGGACGTGAGGGACGTCGTCGCGCGGGCCGTTGCGGCGGCGCGCGACCTGGCGCCGCTGGTGGCGGACACGGTCGATCTCCTGCACGGCGCGATGGCGCGCGGCGAGTCCATCCTCTTCGAGGGCGCCCAGGGCACGATGCTCGATGTCGATTTCGGTTCCTATCCCTTCGTGACGTCGTCCAGCTCGACCGCCGGCGGCGCCGCGATCGGCAGCGGCGTGCCGCCGCACCGGATCGACAAGGTCATCGGCGTTCTGAAGGCCTACACCACGCGCGTGGGCGAGGGGCCGTTCCCGACCGAATTGCTCGACGCGACGGGGGAGAAGCTCCGCGCCGTGGGCCGCGAGTTCGGCGCCACGACGGGCCGGCCGCGCCGCTGCGGGTGGTTCGATGCGGTCGTCGGCCGCTATTCGGCCCGCGTCAACGGCATCGACGCCTGGGCGCTGACGAAGCTCGACGTGCTCGACGGATTCGACACCCTGCGCATCTGCACCGCCTACGAAGCGGATGGCCGGCGGTACGAGACCGTGCCCGCCGACGTGGGGGTGCTCTCGCGCTGCCGGCCGGTCTACGAGGACTGGACCGGCTGGAAGACCCCGCTGCGCGGCGCGGCGGCCCTGTCGGACCTGCCCGCGGCGGCCCGCGCCTACGTGGCGCGCATCGAGGAGCTGACGGGGGCTCCCGTGGAGATCCTGTCCGTCGGCCCCGGCCGCGAGAACACGATCCAGATCGACCTCAAGGGTTCCCGCGGATGAAGACCCCGGCCCCCGCCGCCGGTCCGCGCCACGTGGCCATCATCATGGATGGCAACGGGCGCTGGGCGCGCGGGCGCGGGCTGTCGCGGGTCCGCGGGCACGAGGCGGGCGCGAAGTCGATTTCCGCGGCGCTGCGCGCCTGCCGCGACTTGGGCATCCAGTACCTCACGCTCTACGCCTTCAGCGTCGAAAACTGGGTGCGGCCGCGCGCCGAGGTGGCCGCCCTCATGGCGCTGCTGCGACGGTTCCTGCGGGCGCGCGAAAAGGAGCTCCACGAGAACCGCACGCGCCTGCGCGCCATCGGGCGCCTCGCGGACCTGCCCGCGCCGGCGCGGCGGGAATTGCAGCGGGTGATGGATGCGACGGCGCACTACACGGAACGCCACCTGGTGCTTGCCCTCAGCTACGGCGGCCGCGCGGAGATCGCGGATGCGGCGCGGCGCATCGCGGAGCGCGCGAAGGCCGGCGAACTCGACCCGGCGAAGGTGGACGAGGCGGTCGTCGCCGCGCACCTCTACGCGCCCGACATCCCCGATCCCGACCTGATGATCCGCACGAGCGGCGAGATGCGCCTGAGCAACTTCCTGCTCTGGCAGCTTTCCTATGCCGAGTTTCACTTCACCCCCATCCTCTGGCCGGACTTCCGCGAGGCCGATCTCGCGGCCGCGGTCGGGGAGTACCGCCGCCGCCACCGGCGGTTTGGAGACATCGGCTGACATGCTCCGCGACCGTATACGCAATGGGACCCTGCTCGTCCTGGCCCTGATCGCCGCCATGATCTTCGCCCGCGGCTGGGGCGTCCTCGCCGTGCTGCTCGCGATCAGCGCCGTCGCCCACCGCGAGTTCTACATGCTGCTCGACGCGGCGCGAATCCCGAACTTCAAGGTGATCGGCACGCTCGCGGGCAGCGGGCTGATCGCGGCCACGTGGTTCTCCTTCCTTCATCCCGGCGCCGCCGGGCCCGAGGGCGGGTTCACGACGGCGCTCTTCCTCGCCTTCCTCGTCGTCTTCGCCCGCCAGTTCCACCAGAGAAACAACGCGCGGCCGCTCGACACCATGGCGGGGACGCTGCTGGGGATGATCTACATCGGGTTCCTGCTGTCGTTCCTCGCCCGGCTGCTGCTGGCCTGGGGCGCGAATCCCGACGGCCGGGTGCTGGTGTTCTACATGATCGTCGTCGTCAAGATCTGCGACGTCGGCGCCTATTTCACCGGCTGCCGGTTCGGCCGCCACAAGCTGATTCCGCGGATCTCCCCCGCCAAGAGCTGGGAGGGCTGCGCAGGCGGCGTGGCGTCGGCGGTCGCGGCGAGCCTGGTCTTCACGCTGGTCCTCGGCGGACAGGTCGGCCCCGTCCGGATCCCGGTCGGCCATGCGATTCTCATCGGCCTCGGCCTGGGCCTCATCGGCATTCTCGGCGACCTTGCGGAGTCGCTGCTCAAGCGTGCCGCGGGGGTCAAGGACTCCGGCGCCATGCTGCCGGGACTGGGCGGCATCCTGGACGTGATCGACAGCCTGTTGCCCGCCGCCCCCGTGTTGTACATTTACGTGCGCCATGTGCTGGAACCGGTGGCCCCGGTCCTGATGCGCTGAGGAACCCGTCGTGATAGACCATGTCCAAACGCTGGCGATCGTGCTCGTGCTCTTCGGCGCGACGATCTTCGTTCACGAACTCGGCCACTTTCTCGTCGCCCGCTGGTGCGGCATGGTTGTCGAGACGTTCTCGATCGGTTTCGGCCCCGCCCTCTGGAAAAGGACCGTCGGCGGCGTCATCTACAAGATCGGCGCGCTGCCCTTCGGCGGCTACGTCGCGCTGCCGCAGATGGATCCCGGCGGCGAGGAGCGCGAGGCGGACGCGGACGACGCGCCGCGCGTCCCCGCGCCCCCGGTCTCGCCCTGGAAGCGCATCGCCGTCGCGGCGGCGGGCGCCGTCTTCAACCTTATCTTCGCCCTTGGGATCGCCGTGACCATCCACCTCGTCGCCGGCACCGGCGGCGGCGATCGCGCATCCGTCGTCGGCTACATCGCCACCAACAGCACGGCCTACGCGAAGGGCCTGCGGGCCGGGGATCGCGTGCTGGCCGTCAACGGACGCGCC